>CAHJXH010000120.1 GCA_903644075.1 Sphingobacteriaceae bacterium
TATTTTTGTAGTAGTTTAACCACAGGCGGCGAGCAGCACTCGTCATCGTCGGCCACTACGAGGAATGCGGGCGGTGCATCCGGCGGGATTACATCAGGTACACCCAGCGGGCCGGGGTAAACCAGTATGGCAAAGTTCACTTTGGCGCTTGCTTTATCAATTGGGTCGGCGGCTTTGGGGTTGCCGGTACCTTTTTCGAAAGCAACCCAGTCAACTACCTCACCTCCAGCAGAGAAACCCATAATACCTAATCGATTTGGGTCGAAGTTCCAGTTAGTGGCATTGCTGCGTACTATGCGCAGGGCGCGCTCGGCATCCTGTTTGGCGTGCACCTGTAGTTTGTAGGGCGAATTAGTATCGCGTGCCAGGCGATATTTCAAGACTATCGCCACAAAACCCAGATTGGTTAAAAACCGGGCAGGTTCTGTACCTTCAGCATTAAACACTAAGATGCGATGGCCGCCGCCGGGGCAAATTAAAACAGCAGCTCCGTTGGCTTTATCTTTGGGCGGCATGTAAACGGTTATTGTTGGGTTGTTTACATTGCTGATGTATTTATCACCTTTTTCCGGTTCATTACGTCGGTTCTGGAAACCCGGTGCACCGTTTTTCCAGAGTGGTATAACCGTAGAGTCCGTTTGTGCAAAAACTGCGCAGGGAATAAATAGCAGCAGGTATAATGCAATTTTGAATAATTTCATAGGCTGATTTATAATTGGTTTATGATGCAATGGCAACAGCATAAATATATGCATTATGCATGCAATTGGCACAAGCTAAGCTTTTACTATTCAAGCATTTGCTTGTAGTATATTAACCTGATAATGAACCTTCAATTCAATCGTAAAAATTACATCCGGCATCAATAATACCTCGTACATTTAACGAGGAATTGGCAAACGGTTAAAGTTGACAATTTATTTCAAAAAAATCACACATCAAGGCAACCTTTTGACGATGCTTTACGTGATAAGGGTAAGATGAATGTTAAAAACATAAAGTAGAACTATGCCCTGTATATGGGAGAAGCAGACGTACATCAACTAATTAACGCTTGCATTCAGCAGGATAGAAAGAGTCAAAAAATGTTATACAACACATTTTATGGCTTTGCTATGGGCATATGTTTGCGCTATGCGAATAACAGGTATGAGGCTTCTGAAATTATGAACCAGGGCTTTATGAAGGTATTTACCAGCCTGCATAAATACGATAGCTCGAGGCCTTTTAAAGCCTGGATGGGCCGTATTATGATGAACATGTCGATAGATTATTATCGCAGCAACCTCAAAATGGCTTATACAGACGATTTGGATAAAGCCGAACATATAGCAGACACAGACCTACCTGATAAAAAACTAAATTACAATGAACTACTGGCCATGATACAACAACTGCCCCAGGCCGCCCGAACGGTATTTAACCTTTTTGCGATAGAAGGTTATTCGCACGAGGAAATTGGGGAAATGTTAGGCATATCGGCAGGTACATCAAAATCAAACCTCTTTAAAGCAAGGGAAAAACTGAAGAAAATGATATTAAAAGCCGCAGAAATTCCTAAGAATTTTAATGGCACTAATGAAACACAGATTGTAGCCATTAGCAATGGTAACTTATATCTGGGCTTTTTGAATAATGGGATAAGGTTATGAAAAAGGAAGAAGAAGATAACATAGACCATAAATTCAAAGAAGGCCTCTCTAAAGCCGAGGACAACATTGCGTTTCGCAATGATGACTGGGATGCTATGGAAAAAATGTTGGACGAAGATAAACGCCGTAAAGGCTTTATTTTCTACCTGCCAAGAATTATAAGCGGCATTGCGGCACTGCTATTGCTTACATTAGGTTTCTTCTTTTTACGCCCTGCAACTAAAACCGGGGTTGATAAGCATGATGTGGTCAAAGTAAAACCATCGGATACAAACAACAATTCATTAAATAACAATAACACGAAAGGAAATCCTGCTAACAATGGGGTTTCTGATTCGGGCATAAATAGTGCAACCAACATGAACCCTGCTATTAACAGCAATAGTTCAAACCTGGCAAACAATAACAAAAAACCTATTGATAAAACATCTACTATCCCTTCAATCGATAATACTGGCGCTAATGGAACTAAAAAAACCTTAAAGGATCAACAGCCTATTTCATCTGCTACGTCAAATCAATTAGCTGCTAATATTTACGGAAACAGATCTGGTAAGAAGACCGTTAATGGATCAGTAGAATTTGGTAAAAATGAGCTTTCAAATAATAATACTGAAATTACCGGTGATAATATATCATCATCAAAAGGTTCAGAAAGCACATCTAAACAAATTGGCCAAAGCAATAGTTCAACAGAAGTTTTGGCGGCTAATGGCACCGATGCATTGAATAACAATACAGATTTAGCACCGGCTGATTTAAGTACAACCGACAAGCAATTGGATAACAACAGCAAACGATATGCAACTGCAGTTAAACAACAGCAGAAAAAGAAATCGTCGGTAAACGCCTTATGGCCAGGTAATAATTTAGTATTAAGCGTGCTTACCGCGCCCGATATTAATGGTGTAGGTAGTTCATTCAGCCGGGCACAAGTTGGTAGTACTACAGGCTTAATGCTGTCTATGGGTTTAGGCCACAGATTTACAGTGAGTACCGGCGCTATGTATGCCAAGAAACCGTATGCTGCAAGCTTTAGCCAGTATAACCCTGTTTACCAGTTTAAAATTAGCCCTACTGACGTTTATGCGGATTGCCGCGTGCTGGATATCCCGATTAACATCGATTATCGCCTGTACAGTAAAGGCCGTAACATGGTGGCTGTGGGCACAGGTATATCATCGTATTTTATGCTGCGCGAAAACTATAAGTTTGATTATAATGCTGCCGGTGCTGCCGGACCAGCTACGTATAGCATCAGCAATAAAAACCAGCATATAATGGGCGTGCTTAACGTTAATGCCACTTATCAGCGCCGCATTAATGAGAAATTTGGTTTAAACGTACAACCATACATGAAACTGCCGCTTACCAATATCGGTTACGGCCGGGTAGATCTGCAATCAACAGGTGTGGCTGTGGGTGTAAGCTGGTACCTAACGTCAAACAGGCCAAAATAACAACATAAAATATTGCTTTTGATTAATGCCCGATCACCTATCTCGGGCAAATGGAAGCACTTTGCATAAATTATTCTAACAGTTTGTATACCATCATTAAAAAAATCCGGGCAGTACTAGTTCCTGCAGAAAGGCAGGCCTTAAACAGGCACGTTTTGCTTGGGGTGCTGATCAGTATACTGGATATTTTATTTCTGGCGATGATCGTTTGGCTTATTAATATTACGGCAAGTCATCAGCGGGTGATTATAGCCGGTTATCAGGCTTCTGATTTTGTGTGGAATAACCTGATCATAGTTGCCATTGGCACCGTTTTACTTTTCGGTATTAAAAACAGCATTGGTTATCTCATTATCCAATCGCAGTACCGATATAGTTACCGGGTGGCTGCGCGGCTATCTAACACCAAGCTGATGCAATACCTGCACAGTGACTATTTCAATTATGTAAACACCGATTCATCAGTTTATATGTACCAAATAGGCCAGCAACCTATTGAGTTTTCGCAATATATTTTATCAGGATTACAGCAAATTATAGTGCAGGCAGCATTGATCGTTTTATCGGTTATTGCCATTGCCATCTATAATTTCCAGTTATTTTTGATGATCACCGTTTTCATTCTTCCACCGGTATTAATCGTCGCTTATCTCATCCGCAGAAGAATAAAAACCATCCGCAGCACCACGCGCATGAACAGCGAAAAAAGCCTGCAATATTTAAAAGAATCGCTTTCGGCTTATATCGAAAGCCATGTTTATAACAAGCATACTTTCTTCTCAGATCGATATACCAAATATCAGCAGCAGCTTAATACCAACCTGGCTAACCTGCAAAGCATTCAATTGCTGCCATCCCGTTTATTCGAGGTATTTGCTATCGCCGGGATTTTTATCATTACCATTATCAACTCTAAATATCACAATAGCACCAATTTGATAGCTGTAGGTGTTTTTATGGCTGCGGCTTATAAAATTATCCCGGGGCTGGTAAATATCATCAATTACAACGGCCAGATCAAAGCGTTTGAACATGCTTTAAATAATATGCTGCCAAGTAATGAAGAACGTGTTTCTGTCAATACTAATCACACTGTTGCTCCTATCCGCAATATCAAATTTCACCAGGTAAGGTTCAGCTATAAAGACAGGTCTATATTTAACAACCTGAATTTTGAATTGACGAACGGTGATTTTGCTGGTATCAGCGGTGTATCTGGCAGGGGAAAAACTACGCTGATTAATATGCTAATGGGCTTTATTGAGCCTGAAGGTGGACGGATCAGCATGAATGATTTGCCTGCTGATAAAACTTTACGTGCGGATTATCGCGAACGCATTAGTTATGTAAAACAATCTGTTTTGTTATTGCACGATACCATTTTAAAGAATATCGTTTTAAGCGATGGCGAATATGATGAAGCCCGGTTAAGTAAAGCCTTGCAAATAACAGGGCTCAATATATTGATTACCCAATATCCCGAAGGCATCCATCAACTCATTACCGAGAATGGCAATAACCTGAGCGGCGGACAACGGCAACGTATTATGCTGGCCCGTGCCCTATACAAAGACTTTGACCTGCTGATACTCGATGAGCCTTTTAACGAGCTGGATGATGCCTCGGAGCAAGCGATCCTTCACGATTTGAAAACCATGACCGAGGCAGGCAAAACTATCCTCTTTATCACCCATAACCAGCAAAGCCTAGGCTTTTGCAACAAAACAATCAACCTCCATGAAGCCTGAAGCACTGGTGATATTAACCCCCGGTTTTGCGGCAGATGAAGCTGATACCACCTGCCTGCCGCCACAGCAAATATTTGTGAAGGCGCTAAAGCAGGCTTATCCCGATGTACATTTAATTATCCTAACCTTCCACTACCCTTTTCGGGCTGATAATTACAATTGGTTTGGCTGCGAGGTAATAAGCTTTAACGGCAAGGACTGGGGCAAAGGCTTTCGCCTGAATACCTGGGTAAAGGTTTGGAAAAAACTGGGTGCGTTGAATAAAGACTATCACTTATTAGGCATCCTCAGTTTTTGGCTGGGCGAATGTTCATTAGTTGGGCAGCGCTTTACTAAGCGGCATCAACTCAAACACCACATCTGGTTATTGGGGCAGGATGCCAAAGCCGGTAACCGCTTTTTTAAGCGAAGCAAGCCGAATGGTAATAACCTGATTGCCCTCTCAGATTTTGTGGCCGATAGCTTTGCAGGCAGCTATGGTATTCGCCCGCAACACACCATCCCCGTGGGCATTGATGTGAGTCTGTTTGATCATTCATCAGCAGAAAGAGATATCGACATACTGGGCGCAGGTTCGTTGATCCCGTTGAAGCAGTATCATTTACTAATAGAAACCGTGCGTTTAGCCAAACTCTATTTCCCTAAACTGCGTGTGGCAATTTGCGGCAAAGGCCCGGAGGAAGAAAAGCTGAAGCAACTCATCTGGCAATATAAACTCGAAAACAACATTAGCCTGCTTGGCGAAATCCCGCATAATGAAGTAATTCACCTGATGCAGCGATCGCGGATATTTTTGCATCCTTCAGAATATGAAGGTTTCGGTGCCGTAATAGCCGAAGCCTTATATGCCGGCACTCATGTGGTATCCTTTTGCCGTCCGATGAACGGTGAGATTAAACATCACCACGTAGTTAACAACATTGATGAACTGCAAAAACGGGTAATTGAATTACTGAAACGGAAAAACATGGAACACCACCCGGTATTGTTATACAGCTCTGCGCAGATAGCACAGCAGATGATGCAACTATACAAGGTTCATTAGTTCACTTGCTCACTGGTTCATTAGTATCTGCTTCAAGACCAATGAACAATTGAACTAATGAACCAGTGAACTGCACATTGAATAAACATCCTCCGCAATACGATTAAAAGAAAGGTTTTGGTTGAAATGCCCGATCACATAATCCGGACTAATAGCCAAAGGTTCTTCCAGTTCACATAGGGTTTTATAAAGTGCCCACTCATCTCCGGCTTTGTATAAATGACCGTATTTACCATTTTCTGTTATCTTTCTAAACGGTGGAATATCGCTTACCACCGGAACGCATCCACAGGCCATAGCTTCGAGCAGGGCATAACCACTGCCCTCTTTAAAACTTCCTGAGAGATAGTAATCAGCTGCACTGAACCATAACGGGAGTTTATCGTTGGGCACGCGGCCAATGAGATACACAGCTGATTCTAGGTTTGCGTCAGCACATAACAATTCCTTGATCTTACCCAGTTGTTCACTGGTTTGGTAGATCATGTACAAACGCGATAATGGCTTAAAGTGCAGGTATTGTGCGAAAGCTTTTAAAATAGTAAGCGGACTTTTATTTTCGTTTAAACGGCCTACCCATAAAAATACATTGCCTTTAGCCTGGATGTTCAGCTTTTTACGGCTCACCCATTTATCTTGGGCTAAAAAATTGGTGGAGGCTTCCAGCACCTCAAATATTGGTTGCCTATCTGAGATTATTCCCTTTTGCTTCCAGATGTCAGCATTGCCTGCCGATGTAAACAGGTACGCATCAACACATTTGGAAGCTTGTTGCTGGAACCACAATTTAATCCCCTTAAAGGGCAGTTCTCCATGATGCTGCAAAACAATTTTACAGTTGCGCCTACATTGCATCCTCAACAAAATAACCTGTAAAGGGAATACCAGGCCTTGCACCAATACTATATCCGGCTGTTGTTTTCTGATAAACCGATTGGCCTTAAAGGGCAAGTATCTGAATTTATTAATGCCTTTAAAGAACTGATAAAGCAACCCATTATATAAACTGCCCCCCTCGAAGCCGGCATGCTTAACAAACTGAATCTGCATTTTATCGCGCAGCAATTCGGCATAACGGGTAACGAGGCTGTGCTTTTCAAATACCTGTTCAGGTTTGTGGTATTCCAAGTGCGTGTAATAAGTAACATCAACCAGTTTAATCATGGCATCAAAAACTAAGCAGGTATAACAGGAAAGATAGCTTCGGGATAATAACTTTTAATCTGCTCTATTAAGCGGTTAATACCTCCGGATACATATTTGTAAGCATTCCCAATTTTAATCCGGTCAAATTGTTGTAAAGGAAAATCCTGGTTTGCTAATTGCTGATATAGCTCTTCATCAAACAAATTAATGCTGCCGCGATGCATAACCAGGAGTAAATCTTCGGGGTTCAGCTTGTAAAGACTGTTAATGTCTTGACTTGAGGCTTTCGCGATCACAATATCAGCGTCTTTATTCGCCGACAATTCACCAGTATTTAACTTCCAGATTTTTGCCGGAGCTGTGTTAACACTTGCCCATAACTCTTCAGCAGATACATGCTCTGTTTTAACTGCCAGGCGCAAATGTTCCCAGATATTCCACTCACTGGTGAGGGTTGAATCTGTGCCGAATAAGATTGGCGTATGCTGCTTTAAAGTTTTAATATCTGCCGTACTGTTCAGCAAAAAGTAATTGGATTGCGGGCACCAAACCAATGCTTTAAAACTTTTTCCCTGATGCGCTTCCATAGCCACGCCATGTATACCGATCAACTTTTTATTGAATAAATTTCCTTTTAAAAGATGGTCAATCTCCTCATGTGCTAAATCATCAACCCCTTCGCCAACGTGCACCACATAAGGTTTTTTGAACTTGAGCGGGTTATTCAGTTTCTTTTTCCATCGCTTTTCAAACTGCACCGAATGCAAACAATGATAATCCTGTACCACATTGATGAGGTCGCTTTTAAATTTCGTGCCATCGCTATGGTCTACAACGGTTGTTACCCCGCTCAACAAATTCTTATATACACCCCACGCTGCGCGAAGTGCTAGTGGCACCTGCAACACCTTATTAATTTGCGCCTTATACTGTTGATGGATGTGCACACCCCATTGCGTATAATTATCATAGAATCGCTCTCCAAATTGCGGGAACAGGTTAAAATCCAGATGGTCGTGCGAGTTAATAAGTCCCGGCAAAGCAATCGCGCTGCTGAAATTAAGTGTCAGCTCACCAGCCTTAACTACATCAGTATTTACTGAGGCAATTAGTTTGCCTTTTATCCCTATGTTAACAGGTTGGCTACCGTTAATTAAGTGTAAGTTGTTGAGTGCTATCATCAGTCCGGGTTAAACACATGCCGTAAATAATGGGGCGGCCTTTAAACTTTTCATAAACACTCAGGGCGTTTTTCTTTTCGTAATAATGCTTTACGGTTTCATCAACCAGGCGTTCCTCCAAGGCAGTAACTTCAAAACCATAAGCGGCCAGTTTCATAATCAGCATATTAACCGGGTGCACATTATTGCGGATAGATACTTTTTTGTTCTGCACGCTAAACGTACGCTTGCCGCCCATAGCCAGAGCTTCGGGGTGGAAATCGGTAATAATAACCGAAGCATTTGGCTTTAAGGCTTTCACCCAGACTTCAACCACATCATCAATATTATCGATATGCGCCACTGTTAAGGTTGATACAATAACATCGATAGAACTTGCTTCGAGCTGAGGTACCAGGTCACCTTCCAATTTAACAGTGTGAGCCTGCGGATACTTGCGTTTCAGCCCGTCCAGCATCCCTCCCGATACATCATAACCGGTTAACGATGCCGGTTGCTTCGATAATATTTTAGACCATTGACGGCCGGTTCCACAGCCCATATCGGCAACCATTTTATTTTCAATATCGAGGGTATCCAACAATATGGCGAAGATCTGCTCATCAAGCGCCAGCATCAGGTTATCGGGCTGGTTATCATAATCAGCAGCCCAAAGATCATAGGCAGCTTCGGATGGTGTATCCGGTATCGATTTCGAAAATAAAAAGTGGTTGATATAACCTTTTAATTGAGCAATCATGAGATGGTGGCTTTTATGTGAGTGAAGGGTATTACTTCTACAGTTTTATCCCTTATGAAAGGCATTGCTATAGCACTGACAATGCATTCGCCAAATTTAGGAGAACACTACTGCCTGTGAAACTTGCAGCCCTGTTCATAAGGGGTAAAACGTAATGCATAACCTACGCTCACTTGCTTCTGTTACTAACATTACGCTCCAAAACACCCAATGGTTGCCGCCATAATTTAATATACCCGCAAGGCAACCTATGCCAAACAGGCCGCGTAACCTTTATATCAGAAGCACGCGAAACATGAATAAAATACTGCTTTTTAACCCCCGGAGCGCTAATAATAAATACCGCATCCCCAACTCTATCTTCAATATAGCTGCCTCTGTAGAGGGCAAGTACGATTGGGTAATTGTTGATGGCAACTGCGAACATGATGCCCTGAAAAAGATCACCGATTACCTCGATACCGGCGAGTTCCGCTACCTTGGCTTTACCGTGATGCCTGGCCCACAGTTAAGGCAGGCTATCCCTATTTCTAAACATATAAAAGAGCATTACCCTAATACCACGATGGTTTGGGGTGGATACTTCCCCTCGATTTACGACCAGGTTTCGCTCAACTCGGGTTATGTAGATTTCATTATCAACGGGCCCGGCGATCATGCCTTTTTGAAACTGGTTGATGCGCTCGAAAATTTTGAGCCGTACGAACTGATCAAAAACCTGATCTATAAGGTTGATGGTAAAATCCAAAAAACATCAAAGGCCGACTTGCTCGATCAGGATACTTTGCCCCCTTTGCCATATGATAAGCTGGATAAATTTTATCCGCTCACAAAATTTCTGGGCAAAACCTATTTGGGGAACCATACCATGGCTTATCACTCCAGTATCGGCTGTCCATTTACCTGTTCATTTTGTTCGGTGGTACCTATTTACGAGGCGCGCTGGAAAGGAAAATCAGCCGCCAATATTTATAAGGATGTGAAATACATCAAAGATAAATGGGGCGCCGATGCCATCGAGTTTCACGATAATAACTTCTTTGTATCCGAAAAACGTGCCGTTGATTTTGCCAAACTGGTAATGAACGATAACATGACCTGGTGGGGCATGGCGCGTATTGACACCATGGATAAGTTTAAAGATGAATCCCTCGCACTCATCCGCAAATCGGGCTGCAAGATCATCTTCTTTGGCGCCGAGAGTGGCAACGATGCCATACTTGAGCAAATGGATAAAGGTGGTACCCAAAGCGGTGCGCAAATTTTACGCTTTGCCGAGCGGTTAAAGAAGTTCGACATTATCCCCGAATATTCTTTCGTGCTCGGCACACCCGCGCCAACTCCCGAAGAGGTGATGAAACAGATTGATTTCGATATCGACTTTATTAAAAAGGTAAAAGCCATTAACCCTAAAACCGAAATTGTAATTTATACCTACAGCCCGGTAGCTACCGAAGGTTCAGAATTATACAAACAGGTTGTTGAGGCTGGCTTTACATTTCCGCAGGTATTGGAAGACTGGATTAGCCCGGCCTGGGAAAACTTCGATCTGCGTAAAAATCCGTTAACACCCTGGTTAAAACCCGAAATGATAGATAAGATCCGCAACTTCGAAACCGTGCTCAATGGCTGCTACCCTACTGTAACAGATATAAAACTGAACGTGGTTAAACGCAAGGCCATTAAATTATTGGCCAACTTACGCTACCATACCAGCCTCTATAAATACCCCTACGAGATTAAATTATTACAGAAAGTTTGGCGTTATCGTCAACCCGAAATTCAGGGATTTTAAAAAAACCCATCATGCAAATTAAAGATCTCTACCATACCCTGCAACGTACCCGCACGCTCGAAACCGACCGGATACATGCCCTACCCATAGCCATACTGATGCCACATAGCGCCTGCAACTGTCGTTGCGTTATGTGCGACATTTGGAAGGACAACAAGAACCTGAAACAGCTAACCGAAGCCGATATCAGCGATTTATTGATCACTTTTAAAAAACTAGGTACACAGCAAGTATTAATGTCGGGTGGCGAAGCTTTGCTGAACCCAAACTTCTTTAAACTTTGCGCATTACTGAAACCTCATAGAATAAGCGTTGTACTGCTAACTACAGGCTTATCTGTACGCAAGCACGCCTATGATATTATTAAGTATGTAGATGAACTGATCGTATCCCTGGATGGTGATGAACAACTGCACGATCAGATCCGCAATATCCCGCACGCTTTTCGTAAGATGAAAGAAGGGTTAGATTTCATACGGTTTCTGAAACCCGATTTTAAGATCACGGCACGCACGGTAATTCACCGTATGAACTACCAGAAATGGCCGGATATTATACAAACTGCCCGTAGCATAGGTATACAGCAGATCAGCTTTTTACCTGCCGATGTAATCAGCCACGCCTTTAACCGCCAGATGGCCTGGGAAACCCCGCGCCAGAACGAGGTTCTGATACAGGAAAGCGAATTATCTGAGCTCATTAAAATGATAAATAAAGTAGTGATTATCAGTCGCCGCCATCCGGGACTGGTTGCCGAATCTGATGAGAAACTCTACAATATTTACCGTTACTACGCCGCATTCTACGGACTGAACCCTTTCCCCTTTAAAAAGTGTAATGCTCCCTGGGTATCCACAGTTATTGAGGCCGATGGCAGCGTAAAACCTTGCTTTTTCCACGAATCAATGGGCAACATCAGGGATAAGAGCTTGAATGAAATTTTGAATACCCCGGAAGCCATCGCATTCCGTAAATTATTAAAAACCGGCCAAAATGATACCTGCGCACGCTGTGTGTGCTCGTTGAATTTGCCGCCTACCACCCGTTTAAATTAAGTTATGCCAGTCAGTGTATTATTAACCCACTCCTACTTTCTGCGGTTTGATAAAAAACAATGGCAGATCGGCCAGCCCTATGCACCGCTCGCAACTTTGTATGCGGCCTCTATTCTGCGTAAGCAGGATTATGAGGTAACTTTCTTTGATACCATGTTTGCGCATGGCCCCAACGATATTACAGAACAACTGGCTGCCAAGCCCAACTTCTTTGTGATATATGATGATGGCTTTAACTACCTCACCAAAATGTGCCTCACCAATATGCGCAATGCCGCGTTTGAGATGTGTAAAATGGCCAAAGCACAGGGCTGCACCGTAATTGTATCCAGCTCAGATTCTACAGATCGTTACAAAGAGTATCTAAGCGAAGGCGCGGACTATGTGCTCATTGGCGAGGCTGACGATACCCTGCCTGAACTGATCGGCACGCGCACATCTGGGGATACTTTTGAGATAGGTGAAATCCCCGGCATCAGTTACCTAAAAAATGGTCTCGCTGTTAAATCGGCACCGCGCAAAGTGATTAAAGATTTAGACCGCCTGCCTTTTGCCGCTTGGGATCTGATCGATATGGCACCTTACCGAAACGCCTGGCTTAAAAGCAAAGGCTATTTTTCTATGAATATGAGCACTACCCGTGGTTGCCCTTTTAAATGCAACTGGTGTGCTAAACCTATTTATGGTAACCGCTATAACTCCCGTTCGCCTGAGCATGTAGTTGAAGAATTGTCGCTCATGAATCAACTATTTCAGTTCGATCATATTTGGTTTTGTGATGATATTTTCGGGTTGAAACCCGGATGGGTACCGCAATTTGCCGAGCTGGTTCAACAACAGGGATTAAATTTCAAATTCAAAATTCAATCACGCGCCGATCTTTTGCTTGATGATACCGAAGTAACCGCTCTTGCCCTCGCTGGTTGCGAAAACGCCTGGATTGGCGCCGAAAGCGGCTCGCAACGCATATTAGATGCCATGGATAAAGGAACTACGATAGAGCAGATCCACACCGCGACTGCTTTATTGAAAAAGCATAACATTCACCCTTCATTTTTTATCCAGTTCGGCTATCCTACAGAAACTAAAGAAGAGATTGGCCAAACCGTGCAAATGATCAACAACCTGTTGCCTTATGAAATTGGCATCTCAGTTTCTTACCCATTGCCCGGCACGGTATTTTTCAATCGCGTTAAGGAAGAATTAAAAGAAAAAACCAACTGGACAGACTCCAATGAAATGGCGTTGATGTTTCAAAACACCTACCCACCAGCATTTTACAAGCAATTGCATAAGTATGTGCATCGTAACTATCACCGCCATTTAGCGCGTGCGGGTATGTTGCAATTGCTTAAAGCACCATTACAAGCTAATTTTAACACCCTAAAAAAGGCGCTTTCTATCATCTATTATACACCGGCTACCTGGATTGAACAGGCTAAATTAACCCGTGCAGAAACAGCATGAGCAATACCACTACCATACCGCATGAGCTGCAGGCCGGTGCTGCTTTTTCTAAGCAGTCGGCTATATTTGATGAAATTTATGCCGGTAATACCATTGTGCATTACAAGCGCAAACGCGTACGTGAGCATTTTTTAAGTCAGCTTAAGCCCAATAGTCACATCCTGGAGTTAAACAGCGGTACCGGCGAAGATGCTATCTATTTTGCCCAACAAGGCCACCGGGTGCATGCTACAGATATTGCCGAGGGCATGCAGAAGAAGCTGCGGGAAAAAGCAAGTTCCTTAATAAATAATGGTCAAATCAGTACCGAGCTTTGCTCTTTCACACAGTTAGATAACCTTAAACAGCGCGGACCTTACGATGCGATTTTTTCCAACTTTGGGGGATTGAATTGTACCGATGAATTAGATAAAGTAATAGCTTCATTCGATTCGTTATTAAAACCAGGAGGCGTAGCCACTATGGTTATCATCCCTAAGTTCTGTTTATGGGAATCGTTACTGGTTTTTAAAGGCAAATTCAAAACCGCTACTCGCAGGTGGTTTGCCGCTAAAGGACGAACTGCACATATCGAAGGGCAATATTTTACCTGCTGGTATTACAATCCATCGTACCTCATTAAACGATTAAAAAAAGATTATAACCTGGTTGGTTTGGAAGGGCTTTGCACTTTTGTGCCGCCTTCATACATCGAAGGTTTTGCAGAGAAACATCCTGATAGTTTTCGTGTGCTTGCTTCGTTAGAGCACCGCTTTAAGAGTAGCTTCCCTTTTAAGTATTGGGGGGATTATTTTATTATTTCCTTCAGGAAGAAGGGATATACAACCAGGGCTTGTCACCTTCAGCTCCTTCGAAAGGTCGCGGTTGGAGGCTAATACATAGCCTTGCTGAGCACCAACCGTTCTTAATTTTGTCATTGCAATGACAAAAAAGGAAAATCCAAAAATGGAATATAAACCCCCTAAAATATATCCTGCTCCAGATTTTTCGTCAATCGCTCAACCTTTTCGTTATAAAACGTCATGATCCTGTTTTGGA
>CAHJXH010000121.1 GCA_903644075.1 Sphingobacteriaceae bacterium
TGCTGAAGGTTTCTGTATTTCTGCCGATGCTGATTTTGTGATCACCGGCACAGTTATGCCGCACGAGAACAAGCCCGAAGGCCCGTTCGGCGATCACCTCGGTTACTATAGCTTAACGCATCCTTTCCCGTTGATGAAGGTGCATAATGTGTATCATCGCAAGGATGCTATCTGGTCGTTCACCGTAGTTGGCCGGCCTCCGCAGGAGGATACCAGTTTTGGTGCGCTGATCCACGAGATCACGGGCTCTGCCCTGCCTAAAGAAATACCGGGCCTGCATGCGGTTAACGCTGTTGATGCTGCCGGAGTGCATCCATTACTATTCGCCACAGGCAGTGAGCGTTATACACCATACCTGAAAGAGCGCAAGCCACAGGAGATATTGACCATTGCCAACCACATTTTCGGTAAAAATCAATTGAGCCTGGCTAAATACCTGTTTATTGCCGCGCAGGAGGATGATCCGAATCTGGATGTAAACGACATCCAGGGTTTCCTGAAACATTGCCTCGAACGGATTGATTTAACCCGCGATCTGCATTTCCATACCCGCACCACCATCGATACCCTCGACTATAGCGGCAGCGGGTTAAATAGTGGCAGTAAAGTGGCAATTACCGTAGCCGGAGATGTAAAAAGAGAATTGTGGCCGACATTACCATCAACCTTTACATTACCCGAAATATTTACTGATTATAAATTAGCCATGCCTGGTGTACTGGCTGTTAAAGCACCCAAATACCAACTGGAGCTGGAAACCCAAAAGCAAGTGAGCATCCTGAATGATCATCTTAAAACATCCGACCTTAAAGGCCTGCCATTAATGGTTTTGTGTGACGATGCCCAGTTTGTGGCCGAAACTATCAACAACCTGGTTTGGGTTACGTTTACACGCAGCAACCCATCGCACGATATTTTTGGTATCAATAGTTTTACAGAGCATAAGCACTGGGGCTGCGCCGGCCCGCTGATTATTGATGCGAGGATGAAGCCGCACCATGCACCGGAGCTGATTAAAGACCAGGAAGTAGAGAAAAGAGTAGATAAATTAGTTAATAGTTCGTGGTTTAGAAAGTAGCAGTGGTGAGTGGCAGTAGCAATTTCGCTTATCAAACTCATCAACATACTCCACTTAATCAACCCAATAAACTCAATCAACTATTCACATATTTCATTAAATTAGCACCCTTTATATTAAACCATGAACAAATTTTACGGTACAGGGGTAGCCATGGTAACCCCATTTGACGGGAGCGGACAAGTTGATTACGATGCCCTGAAAAAACTAATCGACTATCTGATTGAGGGTGGCATCGATTACTTAGTTTCATTAGGTACAACCGGCGAGAGCGCCACTTTAAATAAGGACGAGAAGAAGAAGGTATGGGCATTTACTGCCGAAGTTAATAAAGGCCGTGTGCCATTGGTTGCCGGTATTGGCGGCAATAACACTTCCGAAGTTGTTGAAGAGATTAAAAACTTCGATACCACTGGCTACGATGCTATTTTATCTGCAAGCCCTAACTATAATAAGCCAACACAACAGGGTATTTACCTGCACTACAAAGCTATTGCAGAAGCTGCTACCCTGCCCATTATTTTATATAACGTACCGAGCCGTACCGGCAGCAATATTGCCGCTGATACTACCGTAAAGCTTGCTAAAGATTTTAAGAATATCATTGCTATTAAAGAAGCATCTGGCAACTTTGATCAGCTGAACCATATTATGCGCGATAAGCCGGAAGATTTCCTGATGATCTCTGGTGATGATCCAATCTCGTTCCCGATGATTGCGATGGGGGCTGTAGGTGTGATCTCTGTGGTAGGTAATGCGTTGCCGAAACAATTTTCAACCATGATTGATCTTTGCCTGGAAGGTAAGTTTAAAGAAGCCCAGCATGGCCATTTCGACGTAATTGAGTTTACCCGTTTAATGTTTGTTGACGGCAGCCCGGCCGGCGTTAAAACTGCATTGAAAGAGGTTGGTGTTTGCGGCGATACTGTACGTTTACCATTGGTACAGGTTAATGAGGATGTGAAGGGGAAGATTATTGCGGAGACGAAACGCATTATTGGCGCTTAAATAAAAGTTTGACATTGCGATCGATAGCGTGGCAACCTCGTAGCTATGCAGATCGAACAATGCGTGCGACGAGATTGCTTCGTACCTCGCAAAGACACTGTGGATTAAAAGAGAAAGCCTCAAACGTTTCCGTTTGAGGCTTTCTCTTTTATGATTCGGCAAACAAATCCGAAATAATTACAAACTATTGATCCACTTCACCAACTCATCACGGCCTTTGCCGGTTTTTTGTTGAAGTTTGCCTAACAGTTCATCGTCTTGTCCTTCTTCGTGTGTTAAATCATCGTCGGTTAAATCACCGTAGGCTTGCTTGATCTTGCCTTTCAGCTCGTTCCAGGTGCCTTTTATTTCTAACTTGTCCATGTTGTTTTTATATTTAGATGTATTGGTATAACAGCGCTAAATAAATTTGGTTTAGATTTTTGATAGATACGATCTTACTAAATAAACTAAATTCATTATAGCAAGGATTGTAATTCGTTATACATCGAGCTGCACAGCTAAGAGATTGCTACGAGGTTGCCACGCTATCGCTCAATGACAAATTGGAGACTACATCTACGAACCGTAAATACCCTAACAATTGTGGCATCTTAATTCTCGGACAGCACAACATTAGCCACACCACACCCTTTAATAGAAAATTGAGCAGCCACGAGTTCTTTCTTGGTACTTCTACTATATAACTTAAAATTAAGCGACCTGCTTTTTAAGTCTGTCTAAGACTTTTTGCAGTGATGCGATCTTTGCCAGTTTGTGTCTTTCCATGTAATCATCATAGTCTAAAGGATTGAATGGCTGCTTTTCACTGACCATCTTATAATAGATGATGGCGATCTTTCTGGCTCTGGCGACAATGGCATATTTATGTCCGCCTTTTGTTTTCATTCGCCGGAAGAAATGCCCCATCCAGTGATCGCTGTTTTGCACGCCCTGCGCTGCCATCCGAAAGGCTTTTGCAGCGGCATTCGGTTTCTTTTTGAGTAATTTGCTCGACAGTAGTTTGCCGCCGGATATTTTGTTGTTAGGACTTAGGTTAAGCCAAGATGTGAAGTGTTTGGCTGTTTCCCATTTACTCAGATCTGTGCCCGTTTCTGACAGCACCTCCAGGGCGCTGATCTCATGCAGGCCATAGATCTCCATTACATCAACTCCATGGATGCCTTTTAGATAAGCATGCGTGTCGAAACAGGGCTGGTTTTTATCCTTTTTCTGTTTAGATACTTTGCCTTTAGGGGTTAACCTGATTTGTTTTTCAGGATGGATCGACCCTTGATGATGTTCAGCATGCATGAGCTGCAATACCTGTTCGATCTGATGATCACATTTGATGATCTGGTTTTGTAGGAACTGGTAGTTCTGATAGTTTTGTTCCAAAAGGAATACCTGCTCCCTGCGCCAATTCCCTTCCAGTGATTTAATAATAGCAGCTTGGTCTGCTTTAATGCGACAATCTACAAAGGGAAGAAAGTTTACGGCTATTCGTTCTCCTGCAAGGATAGCTTCTATAATAGCAATACCCGTTTTTCCCATCAGATCGGAGATCAGTGTATGAATCTTCAAATTCATCAGTTCTAAAGCTTTTTGCATTCTCAATATACATGTACTGCTATCCTGGGTTAGCTTTCTGCGGTAGCGTACCAGCGTGCGCAGGGTATCTGTTTGATCGTCCGGAAGAAACGAACTGGTTAGCAGCCCGGAACTATGCAGCTTCTGGATCCACTGCGCATCGCTTTCATCTGTCTTCTTACCGGATATGTTTTTGGTGTGCCGGGCGTTAACCAGATAGACTTCAAATCCTTCGGCAATGAGTACGGTGCAAAGGTTTTTCCAGTATACCCCTGTGCTTTCCATCGCCACTGTTTCTATCCGGCAGGCTTTTAACCAGGTGGCTATGGCGAACAGGTCCACTGTAAATGTGTCGAACTCTTTTACCTGCACCTCATCCCGGCCTTGAGGAACGGCTACTGCATGTAGCGTATCGCCAATGTCAATCCCTGCGGCATTGGGATTGATCAATTGAAAACTGACCTTACCCTTACTTTGCTTTTTTGTACTTTTTTCTTCAGCTTTGTTCATAAGAATACTTTTAAAAGCATCCCGCCTGTCTGCTGTGTGAAGTAAACTCTACTATACGAACTCTAACGTTCAACGGGAAACTCCATCATGCAAACAGGGCCAGACTTTCTGAATGACCTTCGAAAAATCAATGAAAATAACGGCTTTACTGCGGGATGCTTTTTCAAAGTTATTATTCATCGAAGCAGGAGCAAGCGCTCATATCTGACTTTCTTGCGGAAAGAAGTACATCCACTGACGATTCATATACCTCAAACCATTCCTAATGAAAAACGGATTGTGCGTTAGACAAAGCAAAGTCTCTTTAGGTCGGGGATTGCTTCGTACCTCAATGACGTATTGGGGCAACAATATTACAACGCCCCTGCCTTAATCTCCTCAACCACACTCGGATCTAACAACGTACTGGTATCACCCAGATTAGCAGTGTCGCCTTCAGCAATCTTTCTTAAGATGCGGCGCATAATTTTGCCCGAACGTGTTTTAGGCAAGCCGCTTACAAATTGGATTTTATCGGGTTTGGCAATTGGGCCAATGATGCGTTGTACCGTCATGATGATATCTTTACGATTCAGGTCCGCATCGCCATGCTGACCGGGGCTTACCACAAAGGCATACACGCCCTGGCCTTTGATATCGTGCGGGTAACCCACCACGGCCGATTCTACCACGCTACTGTGCATATTGATGGCGTTCTCTACCTCGGCAGTGCCAATGCGGTGACCAGATACGTTGAGTACATCATCCACACGGCCGGTTATTTTGTAGTAACCATCTTCGTCGCGTAAGCAGCCGTCGCCGGTAAAGTACATGTTTTCGTAGGTGGCAAAATAAGTGAGGCGGCAACGTTCGTGGTCGCCGTATGTGGTACGCAGAATACCAGGCCAAGGGAACTTGATACACAGGTTTCCGCTAACGCCATTGCCTTCAATCTCTTTACCGTTCTCATCAACCAAAACAGGCTGAATGCCTGGTAAAGGCAAGGTAGCATAGCCCGGTTTAGTTGGGGTGATGCCCGCAATCGGCGTTATCATGTGTCCACCGTTTTCGGTTTGCCACCAGGTATCAACAATAGGTGCTTTGTTATGGCCAATGTGGTCATCAAACCAATGCCATGCTTCCTCATTTATAGGCTCCCCTACCGATCCTAATACTTTGATCGAACTCAGGTCTTTATCCTTCAGCGGATCTAAGCCAAAGCTCATTAACGAGCGGATGGCCGTAGGCGCTGTATACAGGATGTTTACTTTAAACTTATCTACAATATCCCAAAAACGGCCAGCGTCGGGATATGTCGGGATACCTTCAAAAATTAAGGTGGTTGCCCCCTGCGACAGCGGACCATATATAATATACGAGTGGCCGGTTATCCAGCCGATATCAGCGGTACAGAAAAACACTTCGCCTGGTGTATATTGGAATGTGTTGGCGAAGGTATAACCCGCATAAACCATATAACCGCCGCAGGTGTGCACAACACCCTTAGGCTTACCGGTTGAGCCGGAAGTATATAGGATAAACAGCATATCTTCGGCATCCATCTCTTCTACCGGGCAAACAGGGCTGCCTTGTGTTTCTACTTTTTTAATCTCATCTTCCCACCATACGTCGCGGCCTTTAATCATAGATACAGGGGTACGGCTGCGGGTTAGTACAATTACACGTTTAACAGATGGGCATTGTACCAAGGCATCATCAATTACCGATTTTAAGGGCAGATCTTTTGTTCCGCGGAAACCACCATCGGCAGTAATTACCAGGGCACATTCCGCATCTTTAATCCTGTCGGCGATAGATTGTGCAGAAAAACCACCAAACACTACCGAGTGAATAGCACCGATACGCGCACAGGCTAAAACTGCGATAGCCAGCTCTGGCAGCATCGGCATATAGATACAGATCCGGTCGCCTTTTTTTACGCCATTGTTTTTTAATACATTGGCAAACTGGCAAACCTTATCGTGCAGTTGTTTATAAGTTAAAATGCGGTGATCTTCGGTTGGGTCGTTGGGCTCCCAAATAATAGCTGGTTTATCGCCCAGGGTGTCCAGATGGCGGTCGAGGCAGTTTTCTGTAATGTTTAGTTTTGCGCCCTCAAACCATTTAACGTTAGGTTCTTTGAAGTTCCAGCTTAAAACATTGTCCCACTTTTTGCGCCAGTGGAAGTTATCGGCAATGCCTGCCCAAAACTCTTCGGGCTGCTCAACACTATGTTTATAAACCTGGTGATATTCTTCGAAAGATGAAATTTTCATGTTACTCATGATAGTATATAATGGTGGTGTAAATTAGTAAAAATTGGCACAATAGCTGTTAACTAAACATTTCATTTTTATGCTTTGTGTTTGTTTAAACAGCCAATAAGGTAAAAAACGGTTCAATAATTTGGTATCTGATACATAGAGTATACTTAGCTGCTAAAACCCTTACAAGTTATCGGTTAAGTTTTTAACTTAGGGCTTTACCAAATCACAATGAAACACTATTTACATTACATACTACTTTTAACATTAT
Organism: Sphingobacteriaceae bacterium; assembly: GCA_903644075.1. Classification (GTDB taxonomy): domain Bacteria; phylum Bacteroidota; class Bacteroidia; order Sphingobacteriales; family Sphingobacteriaceae; genus Mucilaginibacter. The sequence goes on from CAHJXH010000121.1 coordinate 6,680, forward strand.
TTATCCCGCATGCAACTTCTGCCCAAATCCGCACGTTATTTCATAATGAACTTTTATACGGCAAAGTTGAAAAAGTTAGTAACAGCGAATTTATTGTTTCGCGAACCAACCCCAATAAAACATCGATAGCGGTAAGAGACACCACCTATTTTGATAAACAAGGAAATACAACAGAAAGACATTGCCGGGTGCTAGACCTTCATATTTTTAAATACATTACAAAGTTTGACAATGCGGGAAATAAATTAGAAACAACCTGCGACACTGGCCGTAACAAACTAACGCTCAAATATGATAAACAAGGCAATATGGTTGAAATGTGGCAGATATCAAAAGCAGGAAACTTTTATCGCAGCTCACATTCTAAATACGACAGTAACAATAACTTAATTGAATATGCCGAGTACTTTGATTCGGGCAAACTGTTTATGAAAAAGGGCTACCTCTACGATAAAAAAGGCTTTGCCTATGAAGAAGATAATTATACAAGTAATGGTGCACTAAGTTATACCCTGCTATACACCTATAGTAACTATGATGATAAAGGTAATTGGACAACCCTTCAGATGTCGGAAAGTTTTGCTAATGGTAAACCTGGAGACACCCGCATTACTGAGCGCCAAATCACTTACTATCAGTAAAATGCCCGCTTATTAACATGTGGATATCTTTTTGAATTATTTTTGAGGCAGTGTTGACTATTTGAAATAAAAAGCTGATATTTGCAAACTCTTTTGAGAAAAAGCGTAATCAATTTAAAAGATTTGTCATGTCAAGAATTTGTGATTTAACAGGAAAAAGCCCATTGAGCGGCCATAACGTTTCTAATTCAAACGTTAAGACTAACCGTAAGTTTTATCCTAATTTACAGATCAAGAAGTTTTATATACCCGAAGAAGACAAATGGATCACCTTAAAAGTATCTACTTCAGCTGTGAAAACTATCAGCAAAAACGGTATAACTGCTTGCATCAATAAATTTGTAAAAAAAGGATACATTTAGTAGTGATACATTAAACGTTTTACGTTACGCGTAAAACAGTTTGATAGTTGAACTGAAGGATTTACTAGCGTAATGCGAAGGCGTATAACGTATAACAAGAAAAGAAAATGGCTAAAAAAGGCAACAGAGTTCAGGTAATTTTAGAGTGCACCGAGCATAAAGAGAGCGGTATGCCAGGTATGTCACGTTACATTACCACCAAGAACAAGAAAAATACAACTGAAAGATTAGAGTTAAAGAAATTTAACCCGGTTTTAAGAAAAGTAACCGTTCATAAAGAAATTAAGTAATTGTTATTGGTTGATTAAGTTGATTGAGTTATTAGGTTGATTAAGTTCAATTTCAAGACTCGAATAACTCAGCAACCCAATAACTCAATAACCAAAAAAGATGGCAAAGAAAGTAGTTGCAACCCTGAAAACAGGTAAAGGTAAAGAGTACTCAAAAGTAATTACAATGATTAAATCACCTAAAACTGGTGCTTATTCATTCAAAGAAGCAATTGTACATAACGATCACGTTAAAGATGCAATCGCTGAGGCTAAATAATTAAGCCTTTACTTTAAAGCATAAAAGCCGTCTTGCATTAGCCAGAGGGCTTTTTTTATTAAGCCAAAATCTGGCTCAATAATCAACACATATAAAATATATAAGTAACGTAAAGTTATTTCTATCACAAGGATGCGGGTCTAATTATTCGCACCTTTGCATATCATCACATCTGCACATTAACTATGGGATTATTTGATTTTTTTAAGAAAAAAGAAAGTACACCACTTGAACAGCAGGCGCTGGATACCGGGCTTGAAAAAACGAAAGACAGTTTCCTTTCCAAAATATCCAAAGCCATTGCCGGTAAATCAACCGTTGATGATGATGTGCTTGATGAGCTGGAAGAAATACTGGTTACCAGCGATGTGGGCGTTACCACTACCCTCAAAATTATTGAGCGGATACAGGAACGCGTACTGCGCGATAAATATGTAAGCACAAGCGAATTAAATACGCTGCTGCGCGATGAGATTCAAAATCTTTTAGCCGAAAACAACAGCAACGATTTTAACAGCTTCGAATACGGCGACCACAAGCCTTATGTAATTATGGTGGTGGGCGTTAACGGTGTGGGTAAAACCACTACAATTGGCAAGCTGGCACATCAGTTAAAGCAAGCCGGTAACAAAGTAGTGCTGGGTGCTGCAGATACCTTCCGCGCTGCCGCGGTTGATCAGATCATCCTTTGGGGCGAGCGTGTTGGTGTACGTGTAGTATCACAAGCCATGGGCTCAGATCCTGCTTCTGTTGCTTATGATACCCTGCGTTCGGCAGTTTCCAATGGCGACGATGTGGCTATTATTGATACCGCAGGCCGTTTACACAATAAGGTTGGCTTGATGAATGAGCTGACCAAAATTAAAAACGTAATGCAAAAGGTTGTACCCGGTGCGCCGCACGAAATATTGCTGGTACTGGATGCCTCAACCGGGCAAAACGCTATTGAACAATGCAAACAGTTTACCCAGGCAACTGATGTAAACGCCCTTGCCCTAACCAAGCTTGATGGCACAGCCAAAGGTGGTGTGGTTATCGGTATCTCAGATCAGTTTAAGATCCCGGTAAAATACATCGGTGTAGGCGAAGGGATTAATGATTTGCAGTTGTTTGATAGGAAAGCATTCGTGAATAGTTTATTCAATAAGTAAGATTATATACTATTTGTCATTGCGAGGTACGAAGCAATCTCCTCGCTTCCAAAGTATGCGACGAGATTGCCACGCTATCGCTCGCAATGACAAATTAGATGATACGTGGAGAAGGATTAAGAAAAGTTAATGAGAACAAAGACAATAGACCTATCGGTTAAACAAGCCAAACCCCGTGTAAACGTGGTTACCCTCGGCTGCTCTAAAAACACGTACGATTCTGAAATACTGATGGGGCAGCTCAAAGGCAATCTATTCGATGTGGTGCATGAGAGCGACCGTGTGGGCAAAAATGACATTGTGGTAATTAACACCTGCGGTTTTATTGATAATGCCAAGCAGGAGTCTATCGATACTATTCTTCAATACAGCCAGCTGAAAGAGCAGGGCAAGGTGGGCAAAGTAATTGTTACCGGTTGCTTATCCGAACGGTACAAACCCGAGCTGGAAGCCGAAATACCTAACATTGATAATTACTTTGGTACAAATGATCTGCAAAATTTATTGCAATCTATCGGTGCCGATTATAAATACGAGTTACTTGGCGAACGCCTTTTAACCACCCCTTCGCACTTTGCATACTTTAAAATTGCCGAAGGTTGTAACCGCCCATGCTCTTTCTGTGCCATCCCGCTGATGCGTGGTAAACACGTGAGTACACCGATGGATCAATTGGTTAAAAATGCAGAGTCGCTGGCTAAAAATGGAACTAAGGAGTTGATCCTCATCGCTCAAGATTTAACTTATTACGGCCTCGATCTGTACGGTAAACGTAATCTGGACGAGTTGCTTCGCCGCTTATCTGACGTTAATGGTATCGAGTGGATTCGTCTGCAATACGCCTACCCTTCTGGTTTTCCGATGGAAATTTTGGATGCCATGAACGAACGCGAAAACATTTGCAAGTACCTGGATATGCCATTACAGCACATTACAGATAACATGCTGAAATCGATGCGCCGCGGTATCACCAAGCAAAAAACTATCGACATTGTAAACCAGATCCGTGATAAAGTGCCGGGCATTGCCATGCGTACCACGCTGATTACCGGTTACCCGGGCGAAACCCAGCAGGATTTTGAAGAAATGGCCCAATGGGTTGAGGATACCAAGTTCGATCGTTTAGGCTGTTTCACCTACTCGCACGAAGAAAAAACCGCTGCCCATAACCTGATTGATGATGTACCTGACGAAGTAAAACAGGAACGCGCCGATGCCATTATGGAAATTCAGCAAGGTATTTCGTTCGATAAAAACCAAGAGAAAATTGGCAATACCTACAAAGTATTGATCGACAAAATGGAAGGCGGCTACTTTGCCGGCCGTACCCAATACGATTCGCCGGAGGTTGATAACGAGGTTTTAATCGATGCCACCACGCAATATGCTACCATCGGTACGTTTGTAAACGTGAAGATTGACAACGCCGAGGACTTCGATCTTTATGGACAAATTGTAAAATAACCCGGTTATATGGTCGGCATTCTTTTTTATTAATTTTTAAATATAATTTCGAGGTATTATAGCTCTTAAGCTATAACGATGTTCAAAATGAAAATTCGAAATTGAACATCCGAAATTCGAAATTAAACAATGGATGCTACCTGCATAAGCTATAAAGACACCGGCTACTTTTCGAAAACGGTTACAGATTACCTGGAAGATCAACCCGATCTCCGTTCGTTTTATTCGTACCGCCCGGATCTGAAAGGTTTTGCCGAATTATTCAACGATAAAAAAGTAACCGCCGATCGCCCTTTGCTTGTCGAGGTACTTACCCATCAATATCAAACTATATCTGCGGTTAATGCTCAGGCTGTTATCCCAACAGAAAATATCGCCGCATTAGCTAACGAAAACACATACACCATTACCACCGGCCACCAGCTTAATATTTTTGCCGGTCCGCTGTTTTTTATTTATAAGATAGTAACGGCTATCAAGCTGTCACGTCAACTAAAAGAAGCATTCCCCGATAAAAACTTTGTTCCGGTTTACTGGATGGCTACCGAAGATCACGACTTTGCCGAGATTAACTATACCAACATAGGCGGCAAAAAAGTTCAATGGGGCTTGGATGCTGCAGGTGCAACCGGTCGGCTGAATACCAAAACTATTCGCGATGCACTTAACCAGTACAAAGGTGTTTTAGGGATGGAAGGCCACGGTGCCGAGTTGGCTGAGATTATGGAAACGGCTTATGCCAAATTCGATAACCTTGCCGATAGTACCCGTTACTTAGCTAATGCTTTGTTTGGCCAATACGGGTTGGTTATTATTGATGCTGATGATATCCGTTTGAAGAAACATTTCGCCGATATCATCACACGCGACATTATTGAGCAAAATAGCTATAAGCAAATTATGGCTACAACCGGTTTGTTGCAAGCGCTTAATGTACATATCCAGGTTAATCCGCGCGAAATCAACTTCTTTTACCTGACAGAAGGTCTGCGTGAGCGCATCGTATTTGAAAACGATCGTTACCAGATCCTAAATACTGAGATTAGCTTTACCGAAGCAGAACTTCGTACCGAGATTAACGAACACCCCGAACGCTTTAGCCCTAATGTGGCTATGCGCCCGTTATACCAGGAATACATTTTGCCAAACTTGGCCTACATAGGTGGTGGAGGCGAATTGGTTTATTGGTTAGAACTGAAAGCCAATTTCGATCATTACCAGATCAATTTCCCTTTACTGATCCTTCGCAACTCTGGCTTGGTAATGAGCCAGGAAACTGCTACCAAGGTTCATAAAATGGGATTGCAACCAGTAGATTTATTCAAAAGCGCAGACGGCATTAAAAGCGACTGGGTTAAAAAACATACCGACCACGACCTTTCCCTCAGAGATGAATGGCGTGAACTAAGCCTCATCTTCGAAAAAATAAAACTACGTGCCTGCAAAATTGACGAAACCCTTTCGCCATCAGCAGCAGCGGTACAAGCGCGTTTAAAACACGCCATAGATAACCTCGAGAAGAAACTACTCCGGGCCGAAAAACGCAACTACAGTACCCGCCTGGAACAAATAGACAGCATCAAAGCAGATCTTTTCCCCGGCGGCGGCTTGCAGGAACGTAACCAGAACTTCGGCCTCTTCTACGTAAAATACGGCCAGACCTTTATTGATGAACTGATCAATAATTTTGAACCACTGGAGTTTAAGTTTAATGTGTTGACAGCGTAGATCCACACTTGTCATTCAGAGCGACAGCGAAGAATCTTCTTCGCCCTGTAAGTTCGCAAGCATGTTTAAGAAGATTATTAATAAGGCATTTGTTTTTATTTGTATTAATGAACTCCTTGCAGTCGGTTCTTCACTGCGTTCTGAATGACAAAAAATAATGTGAAATTATTATTTTAGCCATCATGCACTTCAACTCAACCATCCTTATCCTCCCCGGCCTCGGTAACTCAGGCGAACAACACTGGCAAAGCATCTGGGAAAAAGAACATAACTTTACCCGCATACAACAAAACGATTGGGAAACTCCCGTTTGTACCGATTGGATAGCAAACATTAATAAAGCTGTTGATCAACACAATCCCGCAAACGTAATACTGGTTGGCCACAGCCTGGCCTGCACCGCTATCGCCTATTGGGCACAACAATATCCAACAAAAATAAAAGGCGCATTACTGGTTGCTTTAAGCGATACAGAGGCAGATAGCTTTCCCATTAGCCCAACAGGCTTTGCGCCAATGCCCTTAAATAAACTACCCTTCCCTAGTATCGCGGTAGCCAGCACAAATGACTTCTATGTTACCCCACAACGTGCTGAACAGTTTGCCGCAGATTGGGGCAGTGACTTAATTAATATTGGCGAAGCCGGGCATATAAATACCGATGCAGGTTTTGGACGGTGGGATGAGGGATTGGAGATTTTGAAGCGGTTGGATGGGTAACTGCTTTGTCATCAAGAGCGGCAGCGAAGGATCTTCTTCGATCTGTATTGCCGCAGTGCATTTAGCGCAGAAGATTCTTCACTACGTTCTGAATGACAAGAATCCGTAAACCATTATCTTTGCCATAACCAGATCGTCATTGCGAGGTACGAAGCAATCCTCTACTCACAGAGCCGCTAAGCAAATTGGGGATTGCTTCGTACCTCGCAATGACGTATAAGATTTATACGATGTCAAAATTAATTTCCCAATCTACCCTCCGCACCTTCGCCCAAGATATTTTTTTAGCAATCGGCTGTTCGCAAAAACATGCAACGTTAGCCGCCGACGTATTGTTAAAAGCAGATCTTCGCGGCATCGACTCGCATGGCGTTGCCCGCCTAAGCGGCTATGTAAGGCTTTGGGAGAAAAAGCGGATTAACGCAACACCCAACATCCGTATAGTTCACGAAACTGCTACTACAACCACTGTTGATGGCGATGCCGGACTGGGTTTGGTAGTTGCACCATTCGCTATGCAAATCGCCATAGAGAAAGCCGAAAAATACGGTTCGGGATGGGTAGCGGTTCGCAATTCTAATCACTTCGGTATTGCGGGTTATCATGCGCTAATGGCGGTTGAGCAAGATATGATTGGGTACGCCTTAACTAATGCCAGTCCGCTGGTTGCCCCAACTTTTTCTAACGAGCGCATGCTGGGCACCAACCCCATTTGTTATGCATTTCCGGCCGGTAAATATCCTCCTGTAATTGTAGATATGGCAACTTCGGCTGCTGCAAATGGTAAACTGGAAATTGCCCAACGTAAAGGCATTGATGTACCCGAAGGATGGATTCAGAATAAACAAGGCAATACTGTAACTGATCCGCACAGTTTAAAATCTGGTGGCTCGCTACTTCCATTGGGCAGTGACCGCGATCATGGCAGCCATAAAGGTTTTGGCTTAGGTTCGATAGTAGAAGA
>CAHJXH010000122.1 GCA_903644075.1 Sphingobacteriaceae bacterium
ACATTTATGGGCGTCGGTCGCATCTCCGGTATATGCCGTACGTTGAACCTGCCAATGTGTTGAACCCAGGTTTCTTTTGGCCAGTACTACATACTGCTGTGCATCATAAAATGCGGCATACTGCACACCACGGAAAGTAACAAGCGAGTTTTTACGAAACACCACCGTATTTACCGAATTATTTGCCCAGCCGTTTTCGGCTATGGTACTTGTTTGGGCCTTTGCCGAAAAAACCCCCACGTTAAAAATGGCAAGCAAAAGAGGCAGCCATTTATAGTTTACTTGCTGATGATCGTTTGATAGCATTTTCTGTTTTATATAAAGCGGCAGCAATTAAGCCACCGCTTTATCATTTTAATTAATAACCTGGATTTTGGTCCAGCACAGCATCCTTATTTAATTGGATTTCTGTTAAAGGTATAGGTAATAATAAGTTTTTGGCCGTTAACCCGGTTGTTGGGTGTTGCGCATCATTGCTGTTAAGCCTGGCAGCACGATCAACCAGCGTACCTGTACGCATTAAGGTTGCACGGCGGTTCTCTTCAGCAATCAGCTCGCGGGCACGTTCGTCCAGTATAAAATCAAGCGTCATTTGTCCGGCTGTAACCTGCGGAGCGCCCGCACGGGTTCTTAATGCATTGATTGAATTGGCCGCATCGCCGGTTTTGCCTTGTTTAACCTGTGCTTCGGCCAGTAATAAATAGGTTTCGCCCAAACGCATCATAATAAAATCTTTAATCATGGCGTAGCCGAATGTATCATTAGGGTCAAACGCGCCCCATTTTAATGTGCTCGGGCATATTTTGTATAATGTATCTGGACCGGTAAATGGCACTTGTTTGCCTAACAATGCAGGTTGTGAAGGATCGTTATAATAGAATCTTCTTTTGATACTATATTTTGAATTACGGATATCACCTGCCGGATATAAGCCATATAACACCCAGTTACTCAATCTTAAACGTGCAATACCACGGCCACCTAAGGAGTCGCATGGCAACATACCTAAAATATTGTAGTAGGCAGCACCAAACACCCTTCGCTGCTGGGCATTATCAACGTTACCGCCGGTTACCGAGCTTGGATTTTCTTCTTCCAACACCCAGATGGCTTCGCTGTTACCTTGCGAGCGCCTTTGGTTACCGTACACAAACATATCCGAATAATAATCACCTGCCCCACTTGCCCTCACGCCATAACGCGATTTAATAAGGTTAAATTTACCACTGTTAATAACAGCTTGTGCCTGCGCTTCGGCCAAATCATTTTTACCCATACGCAGGTAAACCTCGGCCAGTAGCTGCATTGCCATATATTTATTAGCCCTGCCCGCCGGCTTGCCATTGGTATTTGTTTTAGATGATACAGCGCCGATATCTGTAAGGTTGGCTGCTGCATAGGTTAAATCACTCACAATCTGTGCGTTTACCTGATCGAGCGGTGCGCGGGTAAAATCTGTTTTGGGGCCGGCAAGTGCGTGTATAATCAATGGCACCTTACCATACAAGGTAGCCAATGAGTTGTAGGCATACGCCCTGAAGAACTTGGCTTCGGCAGAAACTGAATTTTTACCGGCTGCGCTCAATCCTTTGGCATTAGGACCTTCTACACCGTCGATAACAATATTGGCATTATTGATAAGTGAATAATTACGCTGCCATTGATAGGCGGCGGCAGCATCGGTAGATGTAAGTTGCGCGTAGTTATAATAAGGCACCTCGATACCTTGTTGGTTGGCGGTTGCATTGGCCACATCTGTACCTACCTGCCAAACACTTGGCCAGCCCTGTGCGCTCGAATAAGTAAGCGTACCTGTTGCATATTGGTATAAACCAACAAGTGCAGCATCAAAGCCTAATGAATCTGTAAGTGTTAGCGGCGTGTATGACGAGTATGGTTTCTCGGCCAGGTAATTCTTTTTGCACGATGCAAACGCAATCATCAATACCGATGCTGTAATTAATATGGTTGAATATTTTTTCATGTCTTTTACGTTTATCGTTATTTTAATGAAACATTGACACCCAAAATGAATGTGCGTGTTACAGGATAGTTATTGGTATAATCGGCAACAAAGGCTGATTGGTTGCTGCCCGAGTTGCCGGTTCCGCGGGTATAGTAGGTTTGCTCTGGGTCCCAACCTATCCAGTTAGTAAAGGTGGCCAGGTTTTTACCGCTCAAATACACGGTTAAGCTGGCAACGCCAATTTTATCCAGAAACTTTTGCGGTACTATGTAACTAAGCGTAACATCCTTAATGCGGGTATAACTTGCATCGCGCGGATAGCCATAACCACGGGTGTTGGTATAATTTAACGATTGGAACGAATTTGTTGGGTTGGTTGCAGACCAGTAACCAATTTGCTCTGGCGTGTTTCTGCGGCCTGATTCATCGGCATAGTTTAAATCCGCATCATTTTGCATCTGGCCCTGCGCAGTTTGGATAAATACGCTCAGGTTAACGTTTTTGTAATGGAAGGTATTGGTTAAACCGCCAGTCCATTTCGGAGTGGTTTGGCCCTGAATTACACGATCATCAGCCGTGATTTTACCATCATGATTGGTATCGGCAAACTTCAGATCACCTGGCTTAGCGCCCGGGTCTTGTTTAGAAGCATCTTCGCCTGTTTGCCAAACGCCGGTCATTTTGTAATCGTAAATAACGTTAATTGGCTGGCCAATGAACCAACGGTTACCTAAGTCGTCTTTACCGTCGCCATAAATCTCCAGGATCTTGTTGCGGTTGGTAGCATACACAATGCTGGTTTCCCAACGGAAACCTTTACCTATAATATTTTGCGTGGTTAATGAAAGCTCTAAACCTTTGTTAGCCGTTTTACCAATGTTATCCCATACGCTTGAGTAACCGGTAATATTCGGTAAGCTTCGTTTCAGCAATAAGCCACTGGTATGATAATCATAAACATCGATAGCACCACTTACGCGGCTTTTCAGTAAAGCAAAATCAACCCCTATGTCTGCCTGGTTCGTAGTTTCCCAATGCAAATTAGCGTTACCCAGGTTACCGGCCTGTACACCAATTGTACTTACACCGTTAAAAGGAAAGCGAACCGAACCATCGGTAGTAATGGTTTGATAAACCGAAATAGCCTCGTTACCTGTGCGGCCGTAAGAGCCTCTCAGCTTCAATGTATTTACAATATTCGAATTTCTGAGGAAGGCTTCATTACTGATATTCCAGGCTGCTGCTACAGATGGAAACCAGCCATACTTGGTAGTGTTAGCACCAAATACCGATGAACCATCGCGGCGGGCAGTTGCTGTAAAAACGTAACGGCCATCATAAGAATAAATTAAACGGCCCATTTGCGAGTTGAGCGCATAACGGTCTGAATACGATGATGACGATTGCGTAGCCCCGGCACCTAAGTTATTGTATGATAACTCATCGTTCACAAAATTGGTTGCCGAACCACTTGAGGTAAAATACCTTCTTCTTTGTGCACTGTACAAACCGGTAAAGTCGATGTGGCTTTTGCCGAAATCCCTGGTGTAATACAACAGGTTTTCGATTGTGTATGATGAAGTTTGTGAGCTTGAGGCTGTACCTGTACCTAATAAGTTATTAGCCAGGCGCCCCACATAGCTATCGGTTTGGGTTGGTAAATAATTGTACGCTGCATTTAAATGATAACGTAAACCTTTTAATACGCCGCCAAATTTAAGGTCGGCATAGCCATTACCACTCAGGTTAACACTGCGGTTAAGCTGATCTGTAGTCAGCCCCAGTAAAGGGTTGGTATACAATTGCTCGGGGGCCATTGGGTAAATGGTATAGGTGCCGTCGGCATTATATTCATTACCGTAAGGGCTCATGGCTGTGGCAAATAAGAGATTGGCGCGGCCACCATCGTAATTATTGTTGGCATAATAAAGCGATGTACCCACAGTAAGATAGTTGGTAATGTTAATATCGAGGTTAGACCTGATGCTTACACGCTGATACTGGTATCCCTTTACAACTCCTTTTTGATCCAGGTAATCACCAGAAACAAAATACTTTACATCTGGGGTACCACCAGAGATGCTCAGGTTATGATCTTGCATAATGCCTTGCTGGGTAGCCTCTTTTATCCAATCGATGGTACGGCCCGCCTGATAGTTTGGCAACTCCGAGTTATTAGGTACCGGGCTGGTTTGGGTTTGGCCGGTTTGCTTCAGATAATCGGCATATTTCTGTACATACTCGGGGCCGTCGCGCGGTTCCAGAACGTGGGCCAGGTTTTCTGTCCCCACATAGCCGTTATAACGAATGATGGGCTTACCTGTTGTACCGCGTTTAGTAGTAACCAAAATAACACCGTTTGAGCCATTTGTACCGTAGATAGCAACCGCTGATGCATCTTTCAGGATTTCGACAGAGGCGATATCATTGGGGTTAATATCATTCAACGATCCGCCCGTTTTACTTAGCGGGATACCATCAACCACCACATACGGGCTCGAGCTGGCGTTAATTGAATTTTGCCCGCGAATTAAAGCAGCAGGCTGGCTACCCGGTACCGAAGATGTGCTTGAAATGTTTACACCTGCAACAGAACCTTCTATGGCCTGCAAAACGTTGGTAACCGGTAACTCTGTTAATCTTGCTTTGGGTACCGATGCAACGGCGCCGGTAACATCAGATCGCTTTTGAGTACCGTAACCTACCACAATTACTTCGTTAAGCTGCTTCCCATTATCAGACAACATAACTGTGATATTTTTGGTATTACTTGTAACGGGCACAGATTTGGTTTCCATGCCTGTGAAACTAACTGCTAAAGTAGCAGGGCCGTTTAGCGTTAAGCTGAAGATGCCATTGCCATCGGCCATAGCGCCCGCGCTTGAGCCTGATACCTTTACAGAAGCGCCAGGGAGGGGTAAATTTTTGTTATCTACCACCCTGCCCTTCACTACGTACGAGGCAGCCTCCTGTGCAAAGGCCCCTGTACTAAAACTGGTAAATATTACGGCTATTAGACACGTAAGATAAACTGCATAAGTAAATTTTTTTCTCATCTAATTTGTTTTGTTGGTTTATTGGTTTGTTTTTTCTCAATGAATAGCATATGATGCTTTACGGGCATACTAAATGCGCAACTGCTGTTTTGTGAACATATAGCTTGTATTGATATTGATTTATAAAGTATCAGCCGAGATAGGATCGGCCGTATTGGTTGCAACTAAGTAAGGGGGTTTTTAGGTTATAGACAGGGGTTAAAACAGTAAATTAAAGGGGGGTATTTTTGTAAAAACCTTTTTTTAGCATAGAGAGGCCTTAGCTCTGCTAACAGATAGCTTTAACAGATCAACGAATGGTATCTTCTATCAAATAGGTTTTATGGAAGGCGGCCCTATGCTTCTTGATAAACTCGGAAGGTTTATCGCCAAACTGTTTTATGAAATGTTCCCTGAAATATTTAATGTCATTAAAGCCTGCATTGAATGCGGCCTCGTTAACATTACAATTGGTATGGATCATAATTTCGGCAGCTTTGCGTAATCGCACAAACCGGACAAAGCTGTTGACAGATTGACCACTGATGGCTTTAATTTTCTTGAACAGACTGGAGTAACTCATGCCCATTTCATCGGCTATGGTTTTCACATCAAACTGCGAATCTACCAGCGAGTTCTCGATAATGGCAATACATTTATAAAGGAAGTTCTTGTGGTCTTCTGATATATTGCGGGCGTTTGATTTTAAAGTTACCTCGTTATAAAAGTAGTTTTGCAGTTCGCGCCTGTCTTTCAAAATTCCTTTAACGCGTACTTCCAGCAAATCTTTTTCAAACGGTTTGGCTACAAAGTCTACTGCGCCAACCTCAAGGCCTTTCAGCTTAACTTCGGGGTTAGGGTCACCGGTGAGGAGTATCACCGGGATGTGGCTTAGCAATGCATCCTGCTTAATGATCTGGCACAATTCGATACCCGAAATACCATCCATCATAATATCGCTGATCACTACATCGGGCAGATATTTCTTCACCATTTCCAATCCGGCCTCGCCGGTTTGTGCCTGATATATTTTATAATCCTTTTTAAAAATATCAGTAATGTATCTCCTGATCTGGTTATTATCATCAATTACCAAAACTGATTGCCTGTCTGAAATAAGTAACTCCAGGTTGTTAATTTCTTCCTCGGTTTGTCTGGCTTCGGCTATCTCGGTGTTGATCAACTCGTCTATCAGGTGCTGGCCTTCCAGTGGTATTTCCAACTCTTTTTCCAATGGTAAAGGTTTGCCTTTAGGCAGATCAATAGTGAAGGTTGTGCCATTATTTTCATTACTCTTATAAGTAATATTTCCATTGTGGCTTTTGATGAAACTCTTAACCAGATACAGCCCAATACCAAAGCCGGTTTTAAGCGAAGTACTGTCTTTAATCTGGTAAAATTTATCGAACAATTTTTCGCCGGTGCCTTCGGCAATACCACAGCCATTATCTGCCACTTCTATCAAAACTGTATAATCTGTTTGCGAAAGCCGGATACTAATCTCACCATCATTGGGCGTAAATTTTATGGCATTTGAGATGAGGTTAAACAAGGCGATCTCAATTTTTTCCCGGTCAGCTTCGATGTAGATCTGCTTATCATCGGCATAAAAGCTGTATTTAATATTTCTGATTTTAGCCTGGTGAACAAAGCACAGAAAAACATCCTTACACACGCACGAAAAATTCAGACTCGTCATCTTCAACTGGTCGGTTTCGCTTTCAGTTTTTCTGAAAAGTAGTAAGTGATCTACCAACCCTAACAGCCTGCGGGCATTGCGGTATATGGTATTCAGCTCATCGTTATGCTTGTTATGCTCGTCGCGCAGTAAATCTTTAATGGGATTGATAATGAGCGTTAGCGGCGTGCGAAACTCATGCGATACATTGGTGAAGAAAGAGAGCTTCTTCTCATTTAACTCCTTCTCGCGCTCCACTTTTAAATTAGCAATTTGCACCTCGTATTTCAATCTTGTTTGCCTGATGCGGTACAACCAAAGCCGGTATACAACGGTACCTGTTAACAATATATAAAGCAGATATGCCCACCAGGTACGGTACCATGGCGGTAGTACAACAATTTTTAAAATCAACTGGTGCGGGTTCCAGTCGCCTGCTGTATTGGTAGCTTTTATTCTTAATGTGTATTCGCCTTCATTTAAGCGGGTATAATAAGCCCGTTTTAGTTTGCCAACATTGTTCCAGCCGTGGTCCCAGCCTTCCAGGTAATAGGCGTAGTTTATTTTATTGGGGAAGGAATACTCTGGTGTGGTATAATCAATGGCAATGGTTGCATCATAATAGGGAACCACAATTTTTTGAAGCCCAACGATTGATTGGTTATCGGTATAATGAGCATCGCCTTCGATGGTTTTATTGTTAACGAAAAGGCCTGTAACTTTTAATTCGGGTTCGTGTACGGCCACATTAATACTGTCGGGGTAAAAAATATTAAAGCCGTTAATCCCGCCAAACATTAACTCGCCCGAACTTAACTTTAACGCTGCATTAAAGTTAAACTGGTTACTCTGCAAGCCATCAGAAGCGTAAAAGTTCCTGAACTTCTGTGTTGTGGTATTAAACTCGGTAAGTCCGTTGTAGGTGCTTGCCCAAAGGTTATTCTTTTTATCAACCAAAACATTCAGTATAGAATTGCTTGGTAATCCGTTTGCCTCTGTAAAACGGGTTAGTTTATAGGTCGACGTGTTAAACTTTAACAATCCACCTCCTTCGGTACCTATCCACAGATTGTGGTTGTTATCCTCTGTAATTGATCTTACAGCACTTTTCACACCAATAAACTGATGTTTTTTTGTAATAACATCTACCTTAATTAACCTCGAATAATCTCCGGCCCAGAGGGTACCGTTGTGGTCTTCAAAGATGGCGTGGATGTTGGTAAGCTCATCGTCAAAAACTTCAAACTTATCGACACTGCGGTTATAGATATATAACGCCCCTCCGCGTGTAGTACCTGCCCATAAATTGTTGTGCGAATCGAGGTACAATTTCCAAAGGTTTTTATCAATTACCCTGGTTGCGGGATTATAGCAATCGTAGTGTATAAATTTGTGTGATACGTTATCCCACCTGTCTATCCCTCCGTTAAACATGGCAACCCAGATCTGATTTTTGGAATCTTTAATAATGCTTACCACGAAATTGCTACTTAACGAACCCCTGTCGTCGCTATGCACATAATTGCTGAACTGGTTTTTCTTCCTGTTCCAATAGCTTAGCCCCCCACCATCAGTACCTATCCATATGTTATGCTGCTCATCCTCGCAAAACGACAAGCTGAAGTTATTAACTACACTATTGCTGTTAAGCGGGTTGTGGGTAACTAGTTTAAACTGGTTAACAGCATTGTCAAAAATATTTACGCCTCCCCGCAAAGTTGCAATCCAGTTGCGGCCCTCATTGTCTTCATAAATCATGCTTACGGCATCGCTATGCAAGGCAGATGCTACATTTTTACTACTGGCCATATAGCTTAGCTTATGCCGGGCGGTATCTAAAACATTTATACCGCCGCCATTGGTACCTATCCATAAATTGCCAGACTTAGAGAATTTAAGGTCGACAATATTTTCACTGGTTAGCTTTCCGGCAGCAGCATTTGCAAAGCGCGATACGTTGCGGGTAGATATGTTATAGTTATACAGGCCATTATCTGTGCCGATCCATATATTGGTGTTTGAAACCGATAAAAGGCAATTGGCAGATTTAAGAGCAGAGCTAATAACTTCGGGCAGGTTAGTTTGCTTATTTAATTTGCAAAGCCCAACGTTGCGGATAAACAGCCATACATTATCGAAACTATCAATATGAATGGCCTGTACACTATAGGTTTTGTTAATCTTATCCAACGCAACCTGGTGGCTAACTCCTTCTTGTTGATTATAAATAAACAAACCGGTATAATCGGTGCCTATATAAACATTTCCCTTTTTACTGGTAACTAAAGAGGTTATGTTTGAAGATATTTTTTGCCGATTGGCTTTATGCCCTGTAACATAAAATACAGGGTAAAACTTAGCATCGTTATAGTTATAGTAAACCAGGCCACTTAAGGTGCCTACAAATATTTTATCGCCCGAACCGGTAAGCTTATTTACATGGTTATCATTTAACGAGTGTGCATTACCCCATACGTTTCTGAATATGCGTACTGTACTGCCATCGTATCTGTTTAAACCGTCGTAGGTACCAATCCACACAAAACCATGATGGTCTTTATAAATATTGGTAACTGAGTTATTAGACAACCCTTGTTCGATACCTAAATATTTGACAAGTGGAAATCCACAACTGCTTTTCCAAAAAAATAAAAAACAGAAAAAAAAGACATAAAAAAGCCTGTGCTGTAGAAATCCTTTCATCAATAATAAAGTGGTTAGGTGTAATTGGTTACACTAACAAATTTATTAATTAAATCAAGGCAGGCAAGGATTACGTGTGATTTCCACAATTAATATTTTCCTTGTCAAAAAATTAAGATTAGGAGATGAAGAATAATGATTAAGGTTGTATATGCCAAGAAAAGCTTATTATGCTGATATGCGCCTGCAGCGCCTATACCGCATAATAGTGACAGTATAAATGAAGCAAATGTTAAAGGCACGCCCCAATAAGTGTAATAGGCATATAAGTAAACATCCAGATAATAACCTGCTGACGACCGGGGCTCATTTTTTAATTTAAGATACAGATATGGGATTTTATACCCTTTAACAGTGAGCTTGTCTTTATCTTGTTGAGGTATATAGAAATTAACCAGCCTGTTTATTTTAGGTTTTAATACCGGGTGCTGATCATATATATCGGGAATAGTGTTAGCTGGGGCAGGTTGGTATATAATTGATCTGAGATTGGGTGCAATAATTCTGTTTAACCCGGAATAAGACCGGCTGAACAAAGCCGGATATTCTTCAAGCATAAAGGCATCTACCCTATCAGATCGTGCTCCGGCAGATTTTGAGGTAAAATCTGTAATTGTACCTTCCTGCCTGATACTTTCTTTATCTACACGTATTACTTGTGAAATAAGATACAAAAGAAACAGTAATGGGATTAATATAAACCCGGCTAAAAATAAATTATATTTCATCTTCTATTACTGTAATAGATTTGTTGAGGCTAATTGATTGAAGATTGTTCTGGCAAATAAATCTAAAGCCTTATTATTATTTTGTAACTAGTGGATTTTTAGGGTTATAATACTCCAGATATTTTATCCCCTGAAAATTACTGGTGTATATTGAAAATGGAACGGGCTTAATAGCCATGTGCAGTTTCTTTTCACAGTATTTGGTAAAATCGTCCATGTTTAGCTTGTTCATAAAATCCAAATTTGATGCCAGGCTAATTATCATATCACCAATATATATCTGGCATTGGACAGAATTTTTCTTATTAATTGGGTCGAGAGTTCTGATGGCTTTTAAATCTTGTAATTTGCCATCAAATACTTTTTCATCATCTATCTCAACAATAAATTGCTCGTTATCGATTTTAAATAATACTTTATTAGCTAAAGTTTTTTTCCTGTTAGACAGAAGTCGACTTATTCCGTAACATGCTGTCGAAAAAACAGCTGCTATTTTTAAGGGGAAAAATACACCTCTTGTTACCTGGGGAGTTATCAGAAGAGCATAAACCATGCTACCAATAAAACCGATCATAAAAGGAAGCCAAGTTAATAATATTGCCCTGCCGGCTTGTTGTAAACCAACATCAGTTAACTTAAACTCTTTACTCTCTGTCATTTCTATTGAGCGTAATTCACAGATAAACTCTTTGCTATGTCTATAGTAATATGATATAAACTATATCATAATCCCGGCCATTAATAGTGCCCAAATTATGATAGGGATCTTTATTGCCCAATTTGGCAACATAAATAGGCTCTCTTATTAACAACTATTTAGCTTGACTTTGCATACCACTCAGCCCCAAGCTTTTGTAAGCTGCGTGCAGTGCTCTTTTTAATTAAGGTGAACTGTAATTCTTTCTTTGCAACAACTAAAAAAGCTCCTTAACATTTGAGCTTTTTCTTTATCAACCTTTTCTGATATGTTAATATCAGTTAGGTTAATCTTGTTTCCGTTTTTAAGTAATATTTGAATTGATATAAAAGATTTTTCTACCTGTTCGTAATTGTAACTATAAAAACCAGCTACATCATTTTTCAGATACACTTCGAGTTTTTTATCATCATACACAACATACATAGAATGCTTATCGAAATAAATGGTTACAGATTTTGAGAGTGCTTTAATAACCGAAAGAACTACCAGCCCTGATATGAAGAAAGTAAATACCAAGCCCAATACCCCAAAGTATCTCAGCCCGGTTTCACCGTATAAAAAACATAGTGGAACAACTATTATAAGCCCTAATAAGTAATTTATGTAATAAGGAAATGTAACCACCTTATTCAATAAAAACCGCTGAGTATAATGCGTTTTCATAAGTGTTTCCAATCCTTTTACAACAATGGTGTACCTACATTAATTGTTTTTCTGTCGTTGATGTATCGAAAGGCGGGGCAAACCTCCAGTTAGATTAATGCAAACCATTCTAAATATTCCTGCTATACCCCTGTTCGTTCCTCAAGTAATTTTAAATTATTGGCGGCATCTTTATCGCCCAGGTCGGCGGCTTGTTTCCAGTACTTTTTGGCCAAATCAAACTTTTGTTCCCTGGCATAACAGAGGCCAAGGTTAATTAATGTATTGATGTAAATTTCTTTACTAACGTTATCTTTTTGCTGCAAAACAGATAAAAAAGATTTCTCTGCTTCTATATAATTTTTGCTGTTCATCTCATCAGTACCCTTGTTATAATCGTAAGTACCAGACTGTACATCAGCTTTTATGCTCTGAATATCCGTTTTTGAATCATTATCAAATAGAATGGTATAAAAAATGCGGCCTATTGCCAGCAATGCTAAAACACTGATTACAATTATGATTACCCTTTTCATAAAAAAACGTTTATTAAAGACACATATATGAAATCCATTTCCACCTTTTAACGGTTGCAGTATGTTTCTATCTTCTTTTGTTAACAGTAATTCACTTTTTTGCCGAATAGTCACCTTATTGCGTGTTTTCTACAATTGCATTGGTGCCGAACCGAGTTGATATGTACATACTGCATAAGTTCTTTTTGGTATATACGAAGCGCTCATGTTGTATGTTGTTTTAAAGTTTCTATAATTCTAGCCCTGTCAGATTTGCTAAAGAATCCCATTTGCAATAACATTGGATTTCTTGAAAATGTATCAGCCTTTTTTAATGTTATAAAAACTCCAAACCCTTTTACTTCCATCTGGCTGAAATTATTATAAGCTTCAAAGGAGCTCAGATCCGTGTACATATACGGGAGGAAAGGAAAAAATGCCCCATCTCTTATATTTTTCTTAAAAATTGCCCGGTTGTAATAAAGGAGTTCATCCTCAAGCTTAAGTAGCGCGATACGATTATTTAACAGAAAATAAGTTGCTGCAGAAAAAAAAATCACAACAAACAAGGTAGTTACAGAAAAAATATTTTCTAGCGTATAGATGGTATTTATAGGCTCCCATAAATACTTTACAAATAAAAAAAACAACGCCATCATGTATAATATCACAGCAACATACATCCGTTTGCTTTTAGCCAAATAAAAAATCTCACTGCCCATTACAGTTCTACTCTTTTAATTTGAAATTCTGTGATATTAATTATTATTCATAAGGTCGTTTTTCTCTAATCATTGTTTGAAAACCTGCGTCCATTAAGTTATCTTATAGTGATTAATATGGAATCCATAGAACGCTCCAACACTAATCAATATTGACTTTAGTTGCATTAATAGTTATATCATTAGGGGTTAGCGTTATTGTACTTCCTCCACATTTAATCATAATAGTTTTCTTAGCGCTAATTAAAATTGTCCCGCCATCGCTGGTTATGTTTATCCCATTTCCATCGCTTGTAAGTGCAACTTCATGTTCTGCAGCAATACCAATAGTACCTGGCCCGCTTTGCATTACAATGGCATTTTTACCAGTCTTATTACTTATCATGCTGGCCGCGGTGGCTTCAATAGTACCATTGGGCTCATTAACATGGATCATGTTTGACAATGAGGTTGCCAATGACAGCGCATGTTCGGCATCGTTAAACGTTAGGTTACTTCCCTTGCGCGACATCATACCCTTAATGTTACTATTGGTAAAACCGCCGCTATCCACGTTATTACTATGGTAAACACTACCCATTACAACCGGGCGGGCAATATTACCTTCTTCAAAACCTACTATTACCTGGTCGCCTTTTTCGGGTACAACTAAAAACCCACGGTTTTTACCCGTATCGCCGTGGCCCGCGTTGGGGCTCATAACCCTTAACCATTCGGTAGGGTCATTAGAAGTGCACTGCCATTTAAACTGTACCTTAATACGGCCTTGCTTTTGGGGGTCATCGTTATCAAGCACTGTGGCCAGTTGCATATCGGCAAAAGGTTTTTCGGCTTGTTTAACCTGTAAACGCTCTGTATCTGCAGATACTGCTTCAAATGTATTCTGGTAATGGCCTACATCATCAACCTGGTGATAAACAGAAGTAACCAAAAATTTGCCGAATGATTGTTCATCAAAATTATTAAGCGAGCGCGTACTCGATGTAATATTTAATATACTGCCAATTGCAACTAAAGGTTCGTCGCCGCTGCCGCTAACATGAACCAGTTCTGAGATTAGGGCCTTTTGTTCGTTATTTACAAACTCATCTATCTGTTCCTTCGAGGCTACCCTTACTGATAAAGGCTGGCTATAAGTTTTGCTGAACATCTGGTTAGATGCATTGATTGCAAAAGAGGTATCGGGCGAAGAGCCGGATGCTCCCGATGGTTGTGAGGTAAGTAACTGGTCTTGCTTAGGATTATATGCATACTTATCATATTTAAGCGGCGCAACCTGCATGGCATATTGCAAAGTATGTAAATTGCGGCCATAGGTTAATGAAACCTCTTTTTGCTTATCCGGCTTACCGAAATTAAGATTCATCCCATCGTAAAAAAA
>CAHJXH010000123.1 GCA_903644075.1 Sphingobacteriaceae bacterium
TTCTGGTGATCCGGTTTAGCTCAATGGGCGACATTATTTATACCACACCCGTGGTGCGTTGCCTCAAAAAGCAACTGCCCGATGCCGAAATCCATTTTTTAACCAAGCCCGCCTTCAAATACATCTATGATGCCAACCCGCATCTGGATAAACTACTGCTACTTCAGGAAAAGCTAAGCGATACCATTAAGGAGATTAAGCAGGAAAAGTACGATTACATCATCGATCTGCATAACAACCTGCGTACTTCGCTTATTAAGCTGCGTACAAGCATTAAATCATCTACTTACGATAAACAGCGCATCCGCAAATGGCTTAGTTTAAAGTTTAATTTAAAGCTGATAGAGCCCATTCATTTAGTAGATCGCTATTTGAAGACAGTGAGTTTTTTAGGTGTGAGCAATGATGGCTTGCCTATCGACTATTACATTAAGAAGAATTACCGCCTTGCGGATCTGCTGCCCGAAAGCCACCAATCCGGCTATGTAGCTTTTGTAATCGGCGCTACCCACTTTACCAAACGGATGCCGAATGCCAAGATCATCAACATTTGTCGCGGTATTAACCAACCTGTTTTGTTATTAGGCGGGATGGATGTAAAACAAAACGGAAACGAAATTGCCAATGCTTTGGGTGATAAGGTTTATAATGCCTGTGGTATTACTACTTTGGATGAATCTGTTTTCCTGGTATCTAAAGCCCAAAACATTATTGGCTTCGATACCGGCTTAACGCATATTGCCGAGGCCTTTAACAGGCCCATTGCCTCTGTATGGGGAGGCACCGTACCGGAATTGCTGGGCGTGCAGCCTTACCATGTAAAAGATGCCTTGGTGGCTGGCATAGAGCTACCCTGCAGGCCATGCTCTAAATTCGGCCTCGAGAAATGCCCGCTTGGCCATTTTAAATGCATGAATGAAATGCCAGAACAACCGCTCATTAACTTTGCTAATCAATCAACAATTGCTGATTAATATGATACCAACTAAATACCTGTTAACGATATTATTTGCCACGCTAAGCATCAGCGCCTTTAGCCAGAAAGTAAACTGGGGACTTAAATTTGGCGGCGGTATAGCCAACCAAAGAATTAAAAATAACGATATTATTTGCCACGTTAAGCATCAGCGCCTTTAGCCAGAAAGTAAACTGGGGACTTAAATTTGGCGGCGGTATAGCCAACCAAAGTATTAAAAATAACGATATTATATCACCCAACTCAACAATTACTTTAAATGTTGGCGGCTTTGTTAATTACAATCTGCCCAACCAATGGGCATTGCAATCAGGCCTGGGTATTAGCAATAAAGGGGCCGAAATAGTGGAGGACGGTATTACCACTACCCCAAAAATCACCTACCTGGATGTGCCCTTAAACATTGCAAAAAAGTTCAACTTCCCGGGTTTGGGTATGTATTACTTTGGTGCGGGTGGGTACGCGGCACGTGCGCTTAGCGGCAAATACAAGTTTGAAACGCCCAACAGCGTATCATCAGAAAAACTGGAATTTGGCAACGGTGCCGACGTGAAACGAGAAGATTACGGCCTTAACTTTACCACAGGACTGGAGTTGAATAACCATCTGTTATTCGATATCAGGTACGAATTGGGCTTGCAGGATATATCAACCCAACCCCAAAGAGATACCGGTACAAGTTATATCCGTAACCGCCTTTTAACTATTAGCCTGGGTTATATCTTCAAATAATTTACCTGCCATGAAAAAACTATTGCTCATCAGGCATGCCAAAGCGGCCCATGAAACCAATACAGGCGATTTTGCGAGGCCACTGAAGAACTCCGGCGAAAAAGATGCGCTTGAGTTGGCTAAGCGCTTAAAAGCCGCTGATCTGATCCCTCAGCAGGTATATAGCAGCCCCGCCTTAAGGGCCAAAACAACTGCAGGCATTGTTACCGTTTACCTAGGCCTGCCCGAAGCAAGCTACAATGAAGCCATTTACGAAGCCTATGATCCCACACTGCTCAAAATCATTAATGCCTTACCCGATGAGTACGATTTTATAGCGCTTACAGGCCACAATCCAGGCTTTAGCAGCATTACCACTTACCTTACCGGCAAATATTGCAGCATGCCCACCTGCGGCGCTGTATTGATCAGTTTTGAGATTGATAGCTGGAAAGAAGCATCCTCCGGTACCGGCGATATCAACTGGGTAAGCGAACCTGATTGATTAACTGATACAATACGTTTTCCCCGGCAGCGAGCGAATAAAGCCCTGCATTTCGAGGTTCAGCAGGTTCATGCTGAGCAGACTTACCGGCATGCCTATCTTCAGCGTAAGCTCATCTATAGCGATAGAAGTATTCTGCGTTAGCACATCCATAATCAGGCGTTCATCGGTCGTTAAATCCATCGCCAACATCAGTTGATTAGGCTTCTTGGCCTCTTTATCATCCTTCTCCCATCCCAGCGTATAAGCCAGGTCTGCAGCGTTAGTCAATAAGCCAGCCTTATGATGCCTGATGAGATAATTGCATCCTTCAGAAAACTCGTCATTAACGCGCCCAGGGAACGCAAATACATCTCGATTGTATGAGTTAGCTATTTCGGCAGTAATGAGCGCACCGCCCTTAATTCCGGCCTCTACCACAATGGTAGCATCGGCCATGCCCGCCACTATCCGGTTCCGTGCCGGGAAATTCTCCCTATCCGGCGTTGTTCCAGATGGAAACTCGGTTAATAAGCCGCCATTTAACAGCATCTTATCCGCTACTGAACGATGGGCGGCCGGGTAAAGGCGATCCAAGCCATGCCCAAGCACTCCAACTGTGGGCACATTAAGCTTTATACTCTCTTTATGAGCAGCCACATCAATGCCGTAAGCAAGCCCGCTTACAACCAAGGCGCCATAACTCTCCAATTCTTCAATAAGCTCTTTACAAAGATCCTTGCCATAAGCGGTGGCCTTACGGGTACCCACCACGCTGATAACGCGCTGGGCGTTTAAATCCATCTTCCCCTGAGCATATAATAGCACCGGTGCATCATTACAGGCCTTCAGGCGCTTTGGATAGCGTGGGTCGGTATAGAAGATCACATCGATGTTGTTTCTGGCGACAAAGGCGGCTTCTTGGTGAGCACGTTCCAAGGCAGATTGAAAGTCTAATTGCTGAATCGTTTTAGCTGCTATTCCAGGTACTTTTTTGAGCTTCGATTGGTCTATTAGGAAGACATTTTCTGCATTGCCTGCGTACGCAACCATTGATTTTGCCAGTACGGGGCCGATGTTTTTAATAAAGGTTAAAGCGAGTTGGTGGATAAGGGACATAGTAAATCCAATGTAGGCAATCGGTGTTTAAAAGGCAATTATTTTGCTAAAACATTGATTTTCAATCACAAAAAACCATTGAAACTATATCGATAGTTCTTAAACTATAACAATAGTAGGAAAATCACTAATTGAAACTATAAAAATAGTAGCGAAACTATTATTCTAGTTTGCTTAAACTATGAATATAGTTGCTATTTTTGAGCCAAATGAAGGAATTAACCAAAGCCGAAGAGCAGGTAATGCAAATCTTATGGCAACTAAAAGAAGGTATCGTTAAAGATATCCTGGCGAAGATGCCGGATCCCAAACCGGCCTATACAACGGTTTCAACCGTGGTTAGGGTAATGGAGATTAAGGGTTTTGTGGCCCACAAGGCCTATGGAACGTCGCATGTGTATTATCCGACGATAAATGAGGAAGAATACAAGAAACTGGCTTTTGATAAGCTGTTGAAGACTTTCTTTAATGATTCGGTAAAGGAGCTTATCTCCTACCTTGCCAAAGAAAAGAAGCTCAATATCACCGATCTGGCCGAGCTGATCTTGTTATCTGAACGTGGGAAGAAGTAAAAAGCAGAGGGGTTAAAGATTTTGTCATCGACGAACCCCTACTCGCTACCGCAGGTTTTTAACCTGTGGTAATACTATTGTAAGGTTTCACCTTACGTAAGCTGAAAGCTTACTATAGACGAGTCACAAGTTACGCTACGCTAAACTTGCGACAGCAATCGACAGCGAAAGATGTAATACCGGATATTTGGTATATTTGCGCTTTAAACCTAATTTATCATTATGCCTACTTTATCTACCTCTTCTGCCTGTATTGGGATACTGCTTTGCAGCCTGTTTATGGGGCAACAGTTACATAGCTCACCAGTGGGCTGTAGCAAAATATCTAAACAAAAACTTCATATAATCGATCTACAGACCTACAGTACAGATAGATTATCAACTGATAGTATTGCGATTAAAAACGATTTTTCTGCTCTGTCTAAATATTTGGCGATGAACTGTAGATACCCGATGAACCCCAGGCAACAACATTTAACCGGCAGGGTAATAATCGGGTTTGAAGTAAATGACAAGCAGGAGGCAGTAAATGCTAAAGTTGCGGAGGATAATAACTTCAACGGCGGTTTCGCTGATGGTGTTAAATAGATTCAGAAAGTTTAAAGGCACCGTTAAAGCAGCACCAGGAAGCTATACCTACCAGGTATTGTTCCGTTTTAAGGATGACGACAACTCTGCTGATAAAAATCTGGATTACAAAAAGCACGCAGGAACTGTAGCTATATTTGCGTTATCACAAGGGTATTAAACCTTAACGTAGATCACCTGCTTGGTTTCGAAGAACTCACCGCGAAAGTAGTTCTTTAAATCGTACCGCTTAACCGCCAGGCGCGATTCTGCTATCTCTTCAACCAGGTCTCCCCCTTTAAGGTACAGGATGCCATTGGGTATGGTGTTTTTAGATTGCTTGTTAAATTTATCTTTCACCCATGGATAAAAATCTTTTAACCGCGTTACAGCGCGCGAAACCACGAAATCAAACCGATCCTCAAACTGCTCGGCACGCATATGTGCAGCACGCAAATTGGTTAGGCCAAGCGCGCTGGCCACCTCCTGCACTACTTTTATTTTTTTACCGATAGAATCAACGAGGTAAAATTTTGTCTCCGGGAAAAGGATAGCCAACGGGATACCCGGGAAGCCTCCTCCTGTACCCACATCAAGCACTGTTTCGCCGGGTAAAAAGCTGATTACCTTGGCTATACCTAACGAATGCAATACGTGGCGTTCATAAAGCTGGTCGATATCTTTGCGCGAAATCACATTTATCTGGCTGTTCCAGTGCTCATACAAACCTTGCAGTTGCGAAAACTGCTCCTTTTGTACCGGTGTTAAATCAGGAAAATACTGGAAAATTAGATCAGATGTCATTTCTGTTTCTGCGGTTTATAATATTACCTAACAGGTATTTAGCCCTAAATAACTGGGCTTTAACTGTGCCAAGCGGTAAGCTTAACTGTGTAGATATTTCTTCGTAACTCAATTCATCAAAATAACGCAGCGTAATGAGGTTGCGGTAACGTTGCGGCAAGCTCTCTACCAGTGCTTTAAGCTCCTGGGTCTGCTGTTTTTTGATCGAAAACTCTTCCGGGTTTAGGTCGTCGGTTTTAATTTGCATCGGGCGCTCGTCACCGTCATCATCCACCATACCGTGTAGCGACATGGTATTCAATTTCTTTTTACGGATAAAATCGATGCAATTATTAGTGGCCACCCTGAAAAGCCAGGTACTGAAAGCAAAATCGGGCTGATACTTGTCTAGTTTATCAAACGCTTTAGCAAAGGTTTCAACAGTTAGGTCCATCGCATCTTCCTTATTATTAACCATTTTAAGGGCCATAAAGTAGATAGAATCCTTGTAGCGCTGCATTAAACTGGCATAAGCCTTCTGGTCTCCCTCCCGTGCTTTAACCACGAGCTGGAAATCATTCTTTGCGTTCTCGGTGAAATTAGTGTTTACTTCCACTGGTTAGTTTTTTTTAGTGTGCCAACTAAACCAAAAAAAATCAGGTACAAATAGTACAAGGTGTCGGCTATGGGCATATACCATATAAAATCTTTACCTTGTAAAGTACTAAATTGTTTTCTATAAACCAATATTTGTGCCAACCACCGTACAATGAACAAACTGATTGCAATATACATAGCAGGCTCAGCGGCTAAGCAGCTGAAAAACAACAGGTAAAAAAGCAATCCGCTCAAGGCATCGGTAGTTAACATTCGTTTATGTTTTGCTTTATACAGTTTACCGGCACCCATATGGCGGCGTTTTTGTTTGCCCCAGGCACCAAAACTTGTTTTAGGCTCGCTGAAAATAAAAGAATCCTGGTGCAATTCTATAACAGTATTGTTTGGTGTAGCGTTTTGATTCACAAACAGATCGTCATCGCCCGACATGATGTGCATGTGCGACGCAAAACCTTTTACGCTAAAAAATAACCCTTTACGGTAAGCCAGGTTACGCCCCACTCCCATATAAGCATTGCCACGCATGGCTGCCGAAAGATAATTAACCGCAGTTTTAATGGTTTCGAACCTGATAAGCGAGTTTACAAGCCCTCTTTTTCTATAATATGGCGAATAACCCAGTACAATTTGAGTTTCCGGATTTACGAAATTGGCAGCCATATAGGCTATCCAGTTATCAGAAGCAGGTACACAATCGGCATCTGTAAACAGCATGCAGTCGTTTTTTGCCGCTTTAATACCCATGGTTAACGCAAACTTTTTGCCGGTTTTAAATTTACGGGTCTCGGTAACAGTAACCACTTTAAGGCGCGGATATTGGGTTTCAAGTTCTTCAAGCATCCTGGCCGAGCCATCAAACGAGCAATCGTTAACCACAATAACCTCAAAATCGGCGTACTGCTGGTTTAAAATTGCAGGCAAATTATGGGTTAAATTTTCGATCTCGTTGCGGGCGCTTATAATTACCGAAATAGGAATAACGGCCTCTGGCAGCTCTGTGAGCGGTTTATAAGCATTTAATTTATTTTGATAGGCCAACAGGTAGACCATCTGAATTATAAAACAGATGCCCAACAACCCTAATAAAACCTCTTGTATTTGTAAATCCAAAATCAGAAAAGAAAAATATGCGCAAAAATGTTAAAAAAGCACGAATATAATCCCGTACAAGTGAAAATTAATGATACCCGATTAAAAGGCTGAAAATGTTATTTTTGTAACCTTATAATGAAATTTAATTTAACAGCTCAAGATCCGTTATCAAAAGCCCGTGCAGGCGAGATAACCACCGATCACGGAACCATAAAAACGCCCATATTTATGCCTGTAGGCACTGCGGGCACTGTAAAAGCAGTTCATCAGCACGAATTAAGAGATGATATTAAAGCGCAGATCATACTCGGAAACACCTATCATTTGTACCTGCGCCCAGGCCTGGATACGCTCGAAAAAGCAGGAGGCCTGCATAAATTTATCGGTTGGGACCGCCCGATATTGACAGATAGCGGTGGCTACCAGGTGTATTCGCTGTCGGAAGTTCGCAAAATTAAAGAGGAAGGCGTAACGTTTCGCTCGCATATCGATGGATCGAAACATTTGTTTACGCCCGAGAACGCGATCGACATCCAGCGTACCATTGGCGGCGATATTATTATGGCCTTTGATGAGTGCACGCCCTACCCTTGCGAGTACAATTACGCGCGCCGATCAATCGATATGACGCACCGCTGGCTTAAACGCTGCTGCGACCGTTTCGATACCACCGAACCTAAGTACGGTTACAACCAAACCTTCTTCCCTATTGTACAAGGATCTGTTTATAAAGATCTTAGGGTAAAATCGGCAGAAGTTATTGCGTCTTTCGAGCGTGAGGGTAATGCAATCGGCGGCTTATCAGTAGGTGAACCGGCCGAAGAAATGTATGCCATGACCGAATTGGTGTGCGATATATTACCGAAGGAAAAACCACGTTATTTAATGGGCGTAGGTACCCCGGTTAATATTTTGGAAAACATTGCTTTAGGTGTGGATATGTTTGACTGCGTAATGCCTACCCGCAATGCACGTAACGGCATGCTATTTACCAAAGACGGCATCATGAATATGCGCAACGAGAAGTGGAAAAACGACTTTTCGGCAATTGAAGCAGATAGCGATCTATGGTCTGACAGGGAGTACAGCAAGGCCTATTTACGCCATTTAATGACTGCGAAAGAAATGCTTGGCGCACAGATAGCTACTTTGCATAACTTGCACTTTTATTTATGGCTGGTTACTGCCGCCCGCGAAAAAATTATTTCGGGCGAGTTTTACGACTGGAAAAACATCATGGTTAAGCGCTTAGCACAAAGATTATAATTATATGAAGTGGTTATTAAACCGTTATCTGAAAGTTATCGACTGGTATATTATCCGTAAATACCTGGGTACATTTGTATTTACAATTGTGCTTTTTATGGTGATCATCGTCGTTTTCGACGTTTCTGAGCACCTGGATAACTTTTTGAAGCATAATGCACCGCTTCACGCTATCGTATTTCAGTACTATGCGGGCTATCTGCCATTTTATACCAACCTGCTACTGCCGCTGATTAACTTTCTGGCGGTAATTTTCTTCACGGCCAAAATGGCTAACCAGACCGAAATTGTGCCAATATTAAGTGGAAAGGCCAGTTTCAACCGCTTTTTGCGGCCTTACTTTGTGTCGGCATCTTTAATATTCGTAGTATTTTTCTTCGCTAATATTTTCCTGATCCCTTACACCAACAAACTGGATGTAACCTTCGAAAACGTATATTTTAACGAGATTGACCCAAGTAAAAGCGAGGTACACATGCAGCTTAACAAAGGTACTTATGTATACCTGCAAGAGTTTAACCCCACTGAGCACGTTGGCTATAACTTTGTTTTAGAGAAGTTTAACGGCGACGAAATGAAAGAAAAGCTGATGGCCAACCGTATTAGCTACGACTCGCTAAAGCACTTCTGGACATTGCAGGATTACAGCGTAAGGCGCGTTAACGGCCTGCACGAAAAGCTATTTAACGGCTTTAAGAAAGATACAATTTTAGACATGCGCCCCGAAGATTTTCAAATTCACGATAATGTGTACCGGGCCATGTCGATGACTGAGCTTAATAAGAACATAGAACGCGAACGCACCCGCGGAACCGGCGTTTTAACAGATATGCTGTTTGAGAAATATCGCCGTTTTGTATACCCCCTATCATCTTATGTACTCACCCTTATCGGTGTTTCTATATCCTCACGCAAGGTACGCGGGGGCATTGGCCTGCCATTAGGTATAGGTATATTTTTGTGTTTTGCCTATATTATTGTAGATCGTTTTGCTACCGTATTTTCTACCAAAGGAGGGTTACCACCGCTAATTGCTGTGTTTATTCCCAATGTAAGCTTTGGTGCCTTAGGGTACTATTTGCTGCGTAAAGCACCAAAATAATGCCAACAACCGACCAACAAAATGCAGGTATAAACAAAAACCTGCTCATTCTGCATTTCACAGTTTTTATTTGGGGGTTTACCGGCATACTCGGTAAACTCATCCACATCAACGCTATCGACCTGGTTTGGTACCGGGTATTAATCGCCTTCAGCACGCTCTTCCTCTACTTCAAATTCAACAAAACAGTCTTCAGGGTCAATCGTAAAACGCTGGTGCAACTGGCGCTTACCGGCGCTCTGGTGGGTGGGCACTGGATACTTTTCTTCGGCTCTATCAAGGCATCGACGGTATCTGTATCGCTGGTTTGCCTATCGTCGATAACCTTATTTACTGCCATTTTCGAGCCCATCTTCTACAAAAAGAAAACTTCGAAACTGGAAATAGCAGCCGGGCTATTGATAATCACGGGTATTATTTTGGTTTTTAAATTCGAAACACACTACACTAAGGGCATCATTATGGGGCTGCTTAGTGCGGTATGTGCAAGCCTGTTTTCGATCATCAACAGCAAGCATGTAAAGAAACTCGAAGCCCCCATCATCGCATTTTACGAACTCGTTGGCGCTTTCTGCTGGATTAGTATTTTCATGCTAGCCACCGGCGGCTTTCATAATTTCACACTGCCCGGCAACTCAGATCTTGGCTACTTGCTCATCTTAGGTACCGTTTGTACCTCGCTTGCTTATGTTGCCGGGGTATCTGTAATGCTCGAGTTTTCGGCTTTCAAAGTGGCGCTTATCACCAACCTCGAGCCGGTTTACGGCATCATTATGTCGTTCCTCTTCTTTGGTGAAATGAAGCTCATGACCACCGGTTTCTGGATCGGGGCGATGATTATCCTCTCTACCGTTTTCCTATTTCCGTTTGCACAAACGCAAATCAGCAAATACCGTTCGCGCTAAATCAGCCCTTCAATCAATACACTTTCCATTTAACTTGTTGTTAAAAAGCCTCAATTATAACAATTGAGGATTTTCTTTTTATTCACATTTTCGAGCCTTACTTCGTTAACAGAGCATTATTTAAAAAAGGCCTTAGTGTATTATTTAAACAATTTACAATTGACCCTTAAACAGCTTAATTACTTCTAAAAAGCAATCATCAATCACTTATTAGATACAAATAGGTAATCATTATTTTAATATAAATAATTACAAATCAACCAATTAATTTAATTAAAAAAAGCGATAGTAGAAGTTAATTTAGTTAACGAATAATAGATAAACTAATATTTTTAGCATAAGCATTTATATCGAATAAACTATCAATTTAAAAGTCTTATTATCAGATATATAAATACTTAAATATAAAGTAAAATTACGAACAGGATATTTGCAGAACATCATAAGAGATGGTGTAATGAACAAACACTTCAGGAGTGAATTAAAACTTATAAAAAGCTTAAAAAACTCACGCAAAATCCTCAATTACAAGCAACATAGCGCTACGCCTACTTTAACTACAAAGCAACAATGCCATAACTATGCCAATAATTACTACACTATAGCACACTCCCCTGCGTACTATTAAAATGATGAAGCGCTAACAAAATGCCCTTTTTGCAGGTTAGAAAAAAAGCTGATATTAGTAAGGCAATAAAACATCATCATGAGATTATCAACCATAGCGCTCATCATCGTAATCGTTTTGCTAACCATTGTAATGATGCAAAACACCGAGCAGGTAAAGTTCACCATCTTGTTCACCAGCGTGTACATATCAAAGCTGGTTATGCTGACAGCCTTCTCGGTAGTGTCTTTTATTTTAGGCATACTGGTTGGAAGGCCGAACAAGGTGAAACGTATTTCTGATTACGACTACTCGCACGATGAAGGTTCGGACATCCGCCCACCGGCCGGTACCCTGAGCGATGAGGATCGCGACTACATCAGCTAACATTTATCTATCCCACATTTATACACTATGAAAACCAAGATTGGATTTATTGGTCTCGGCAACCTGGGTACACCCATTGCCAAAAACCTGATAGCCGCAGGATACCACCTGCAGGTTTATAACCGCACCCTCTCCAAAGCCGATGAGCTCGACCAGGTTTCGATCACCAAATGTAAGTCGCCGGCCGAGGCTGCCGATGGTGTTGAATTTTTACTAAGCGTTTTATCGAACGATGCTGTGCTGACAGAAACCATATCGGGCGATGAAGGCATTTTGAAAAGCTTCCCCAAAAATGCCATCCATATTTCGATGAGCACCATCGCTCCGGATACAGCCGACGCATTGGCCAAACTTCACCAGGAGTCGGGTAGCCATTACCTGGCCTCTCCAGTTTTTGGTCGGCCAGAAGCCGCGGCGGCAAAACTATTATGGGTATGTGTATCGGGCGATGCAGAAGTTAAGGAAGCAGCCAAACCAATACTCGAAAGTATAAGCCAGGGCGTGGTTGATTTTGGTGAAGGCATAGGCAATGCCAACGTAGTTAAGCTAAGCGGAAACTTTATGATCCAGGCTTCGATGGAGATGATGGCCGAGGCTTATACCATGGCCGAGAAGTTTGGTGTAGACAGAACCAAGGTTGCCGAGTTTTTTGGCAACACCTTATTTAATGCACCGATATTTAAAAATTACGGAAAAGTTATTGCCGAACAAAAATACGAACCGGTTGGCTTTACCACCGAGCTGGGTTACAAAGATGCCAGCCTGGTATTTAAACTTTCGCAACAAAGCAAAACGCCTATGCCCTTTGCCAACGTGATCCATAACCGGCTCCTTACCGCAATAGCTAAAGGACGTACCGACAGCGACTGGGCAGAAGCCTTCGGTCGTGGCGTATCAGACGACGCCGGAATTTAAACGTTATAGAAAACACTGCTCTGTGCTTCGAGATGTTTGAGCGAGGGCAGTGTTTCAAAAACACCAAACACCGAAGCCCCACTCCCGCTCATGCTGGCGTACAAAGCACCGGCTTCGTAAAGCGATTGCTTCACTTCACCAATCAAAGGATATTTACTGATTACCGATTTTTCAAAATCATTTTTGATACGGTCTTTCCATTCACTAACCGGGAGATTGGTTAAATCTTTAAGAGATTCTATTGCTGGCTCTGGTTTTACGCCGCTGTAAGCATCGGCGGTTGATACATGCACCGGTGGCATTACCAATACAATAACATATTTACTTAGGTCTAATTTTATCGGTTCGAACTGGTCACCTTTATCAAAAGCATATACCGGTTTGTTCTCTATGAAGAAAGCACAGTCGGCCCCAAGCCGGCGAGCGTAGTTTTGCATGGCTTCCAAGGAGAGGTTCAAATTAAACTGCTGGTTCAGCAACTTAATAAAAAACGCAGCATCAGCCGAGCCACCGCCAAGCCCGGCCCCTATCGGGATATGCTTATAGAGGTGAATATCAAGCGCTGGGAGGTCATGGTCCAATTTAACGAGCTCATAAGCTTTGATACAGAGATTGTTCGCACCATCACCCGGTATATTTATTCCCGAAGAAGAAAAATTTAACTGAGGGGCTGTAATTGCCTCTAAAGCATCATTGATTTTTATAGGATAAAAAACAGTCTCCAGGTTATGGTAACCATCGGCTCGTTTTTCGGTAATATTTAAACCGATATTGATCTTGGCGTTAGGAAAAACGATCATAAACTTATTAACAGCCTCGTGTTATATTATGCACAAGTATAGGATGTCAAATTTAGATTATTTTTATTTGTGGTTGGTTATTAGTTATTGTGTTATTAGGTTATTGAGTTACTATGTTATTAGCTCATCTCCCCTAATAACTCAATAACCCAATAACCTGATAACTACGAAAAGATGAAACAATATCTCGATCTGATGCAGCATGTGCTGGATAACGGCACACAGAAACACGACAGGACAGGAACAGGGACGATTAGCGTGTTTGGCTACCAGATGCGATTTAATTTGCAGGATGGCTTTCCGCTGGTTACTACCAAGAAGCTCCACCTGAAATCGATCATTCATGAACTGATCTGGTTTTTAACCGGCGATACCAATATTAAATACCTTAAAGATAACGGCGTACGCATTTGGGACGAATGGGCTGATGCCGATGGCAACCTCGGCCCGGTTTATGGTTACCAATGGCGCTCGTGGCCTACACCTGATGGCGGGCATATAGATCAGATCACTAATATCATCAACACCATCAAAAAAAATCCGGATTCACGACGCATCATGGTATCTGCCTGG
Organism: Sphingobacteriaceae bacterium; assembly: GCA_903644075.1. Lineage (GTDB taxonomy): Bacteria > Bacteroidota > Bacteroidia > Sphingobacteriales > Sphingobacteriaceae > Mucilaginibacter. Next base: position 13,478 of record CAHJXH010000123.1, read on the forward strand.
AACGTGGCCGACATTGACGGCATGGCTTTACCTCCCTGCCACAGTTTGTTTCAGTTTTATGTGGCCGATGGTAAACTATCTTGTCAGTTATATCAGCGCAGCGCTGATATATTTTTAGGTGTACCTTTTAATATAGCATCATACGCACTGCTCACCATGATGGTAGCCCAAGTGTGCGACCTGCAACCCGGCGATTTTATCCACACCCTCGGCGATGCCCATATCTACAACAACCACCTCGACCAGGTTAAACTTCAACTAAGCCGCGAGCCACGGCCGCTGCCTACCATGAAGATCAACCCGGAGGTTAAAGATATTTTCGGATTTAAGTTCGAGGATTTTGAGTTGGAGAATTATGATCCTTGGCCGCATATTAAGGGGGTTGTAGCGGTATAAAACAACAATATTCACCCATTTTGTCATTGCGAGCGATAGCGTGGCAATCTCGTCGTAAGCATATCCGATCTGTATAGCTACGAGATTGCTTCGTACCTCCTATGTTTGTAAAAAACAAAAAGACAATAATCAATTATCTTTAAAAGGTTTATAAGTGAAA
>CAHJXH010000124.1 GCA_903644075.1 Sphingobacteriaceae bacterium
TTCCTGGGTTTGCAGGTCTTTGATAAAACCATACCCTTTGGCCTCATTGAAAAAGCTAACAATACCATTTCTCACTGCATCAAACGGAATATCTTCCTGTTTGGCTACACTAACCTGAATATCTTCGAGGTTAACCTTGATCTTCCTTGAAGGGTCGGGTGGGGTTGAGGTGATGTTGCCATGCTCATCGATATAGGCCATCATATCTTCCAGGCTTGAGCCTCCGGGGTTTGCTTTCCGGTATTCGGCTTTTTCCTTTTTTTCTTTGGCCTTTTTTAGGCGGGCCTTTTCCTTTTCCTTTTTACTAAATGTTTCTGTTGATCTTGCCAATGTTGTTATGCTATTTTTACTTTAACGGCGCTTGGGCCTTTTCTTCCTTCTTCCACTTCGTAGCTTACTGCATCATTTTCACGTACTTGGTCAATTAAGCCTGTAACGTGTACAAATACTTCTTTACCACCATCATTTGGCGTAATAAAGCCAAATCCTTTTGATTCATTAAAAAATTTTACTGTTCCTGTTGCCATTATTTTTGTTATAAGTTGGTAAGATACGCTTATTTTTTGAATAAATGACAAATTAATATTGAATAGCAAGTTAGCGACTAGTAAGAAAGGACTATTTTTCGAGTGATAATGCAGGATAAACTTTAAACAAACATATCGTATGATGCCCGCAGGTAGGCGAATAAAGCAGGCCTCAGATCATCTAATTGCGAGATACGGATATGATTTTCGAATTTACGACCCGAAGCGATACTTTTGCTCACTGGCTTTTCGGGGTGTTGCACTCTGGAATAAAATTTTATGTCTAATTCCTTTTTCATCGGTCGGATTACCAGGAAGGTGAGCCGCCGGGTAAAAACAATACAGTTAGGTGTTGTGCCAACAAGCACGCCGTCCCAATCGGCCACCTCTGCCAGTAATTTGTCGAACACCAAAATCAATTCCGCCGGGCGACCTTCGAACAAACTGTCCAGGCTCACACGCGCACAATAATGCCTTTGCTCCGGCTGCGGTAGTTCCCGCTCACATTTCGGACAGGTCCAGCTCATAGATGGGGTTTAATAATTGTTGACAGCATATAGCTAGCCTTAATTAAGATATGGTTACATAACATAAATTAAGGAAAATGGATTGCTTATATTATGTTTTGAGTCAACAATTAAGATACAAGTACTTCATTACATTGTATGCGCTGCATGTCTTCACCAGACATGAAGCTGTCAAAAAGCAGCAGCAAACCTTAAGGATTAAGATCAATCACTATATTAGTAAACAAAAGCACTCTACTACTTATGAAGACAATAATGATAAGAACACTGTTACTATGTATGTTGCTTGTTAACAGCGTTTACGCGCAACAATCAAAAACTGCCCAATTTGTAAGCGAATATGCCGATGTGAACGGTGTTAAGCTCCATTATGTTAAGGCAGGCCATGGTAAAAAGCTTATCGTTTTTCTTCACGGATTTCCGGAGTTCTGGTATGAATATAAGAATCAGCTGGAGGAGTTTAGTAAAAGCAATGAGTACACAGTTATTGCGCCTGATATGCGTGGCTTTAATTTGTCGTCGAAACCAGATTCGGTAAAAGATTATCAGGTAAAATATGTGATTGAAGATTTACGCCAGTTATCAGAAAAACTGGGATACAAAAAATTCACCCTGGTTGGGCACGATTGGGGGGGCGTAATTGCCTGGTGGTTTGCCATAATTCATCCAGATTACCTTGATAAACTGGTTATTATAAATGCCCCTCATCCGGCCGTCTTTCAACGGGAGTTAACCAATAATCCGGAACAGCAAAAAGCGAGCACATATATTAAGTTTTTCTGCAGTGCACAGGCAGAGCAAACATTATCGGCCAATAATTATAAATCGTTATTAGGTTCTGTGTTTGGTGATGATTTAAAGGCACGAAACTTTACAACTGCAGATCAGCAGGAATATTTAAAAGCGTGGTCTCAGCCAGGAGAGTTAACAGCAAGTTTAAATTACTACCGCGCCAGTTTTGGCATAGGTTCGGGGTTAAATCCTGCTTCTTACCAGGTAAACGTTCCAACACTGGTAATATGGGCCGAGAAAGACCAATACCTGATGGCTTCAAATTTAACAGGCTTAGATAAATATGTCCCCAATTTAACCATCAAAAAAATACCGGATGCTTCCCACTGGGTTATTCACGAACAACCGGCATTGGTAAATCAATACATTAAAGATTTTATCAAGTAAATAATAGTTGGATTGGGGTTCTTACTTCACAGTCAAATCCTGAATATATTGTGATGGTGTTTTGCCAAATTCCTTTTTAAAAGCCTTGGTAAAATAAGACTGCGTTTGGATGCCCACCCGGTAAATCACTTCGGTAAGTAAAACATCTTCGTGGGTTAAAATTTCAATGGCTTTTTTAAGACGGATGCTCCTGATAAACTCGTTAGGGGTTTGGCCGGAGAGTTCTTTCAGTTTGTGATAAAACTTGGTGCGGCTCATGCCTATGCTGATGCATACTTTATCAATATCCAGGTCGGGGTTGCTTATCTGGGCGTTGATGATGTGGAGTAGTTTATCCATAAACTCCCTGTCTTTGGTGGAATGCACCAGCTCGTGGGCGGCCACATAATGGCTGTTCTGGTAACGCTCTTTTAATTTGCGCCGCTGCTCAAAAATATTGCGGATGGATAACAGCAGTAAGTTTATACTTAACGGTTTAGAAAGGTAAAGGTCGGCACCCGAGTCAATGCCCTCAATTTCGGCATTCAAAGTTGTTTTGGCAGTAAGCATGATAAACGGGATATGGCTGGTTTCTATATCCTCCTTGATGAGTTTACAAAAATCAATACCGTTCATACCCGGCATCATTACATCGCTGATAATCAGATCGGGCATTTCTTCTTTGGCCATTCCAAGGCCCGCATTGCCATCTATAGCTTCGCTTACCTGATATTGTTCTTCGAGGCAATTTCTAATAAACGCCCTGATTTCGTCGTTATCATCCACAATTAAGATGTGGTAGTTTGAGCCATTGGTGTTGTTGGCAATTGCAGGATAGTGGCTAACAGTAGGCGGAAAGTCGGCCAGTGCCATATGGATACTTTCCAGGCGGGTACCGCCTTCCTGCATGGTTTCGGTCCAGCGTTCATCCGGGCAGTAATCTGCTTTATTAATAGGCAGGGCAATAATAATATCGGTGCCTTCATGCCGCTCGCTGTAAACATAAATATCGCCTTTGTGCATAACAGTGAGGCTTTTAACAAAGGCCAGGCCAATGCCCGAGCCCAGATGGGATTCTGTAATACGGTAATACCGCTCGAATAGGTGCTCAATAGACTCTTTAGAAATACCGATGCCATTATCAGAGATTCGTATATATACATACCGCGAGGCCCTGAAGCTGTTTTTAAGTACCAGCTCATTTCCAAATTCAGATTTGAAATTTTGGAGCGAATCCAGTAGTTCAATTTTTACAGAGCCGTTGGCAGGTGTATATTTTAAAGAGTTGTTGATAAGGTTAAGCAATATTTTTTCAACCACCTGCCTGTCGAACCAGGCATTGGCTAACTGGGGTGATGCAATAACCTGTAAGGCTATATTTTTTTGTGCGGCCAGCTCTTCAAACTCTTCGGCCAGTTCCTGTACAAATGAATTAATGTTACCAGGAGCGGTTTTCAAGGTTAGGGCACCGGTTTCTACTTTTCTAAAGTCCATCAGCTCATTAATGAGGTGTAGCAAGCGATTGGCATTACGATACATGATCTCGTAATAATGCCTCGATATAGCATTACTGTCCTTCAACAAATTTTCCAGCGGACCTAGTATCAGCGAAAGCGGGGTACGGAACTCATGCGAAATATTGGTAAAAAACTGCAGTTTCAATTGGTGCATTTCCTCGCGTTTATTTTCCTCTATTTTATGCAGGTCTTGCTTTTTCTTAAAACGAAGTAATTGGTAAGCTGTAAAGAAAATAAAACCGCCCATCAATAACCGGAACCACCATGTTGCCCACATCGGCGGCTTGATGGTGATTATTAAAGTATTGCCAACCTGGTTCCAAACGCCATCATTATTGGCTGCCTTTACCCTGAATGTATAAGTGCCGGGTCCGAGGTTTGTATAAGCGGCCTTACGCTCGGTGCCGGTGTAATACCAGTTATCATCCAGTCCTTCCAGCTTATAGGCATATTTATTATTTTCTGGTGAAGTATAGTTAAGCGCCGAAAAGTATAAAGCGATGGTTGACTGCTTATAAGACAGATCAATGCGTTTTGTTAAGCTGATATCATTAGTTAAAGGTGAGCCAACACCATCCGGCTGCATAATTTTGTTAAAGATCTGGAACCCGGTAATGTAAACGGGAGGCACAAATTGGTTCGCCTCTATAGTAAGCGGGTTAAACTGGTTAAAACCATTAATACCACCAAAATACATGGTGCCATTCCGGGCTCTTAATGCCGAGTTGGCTTCAAATTCTTGCCCCTGCAAGCCATCGGCGGTATTGTATTTAACCGTTTGTAAGGTTGATGGATTTAGTTTAGTCAGGCCATTCGAACCCGAGATCCAGAGATTGTCTTTGCTATCTTCTTCTATACCTTTAATATATTCTGCATCTAACCCGGCCTTTTTGGTAAAAAGCACAAACTTATTTTCCTTCGGCTTAAATAAATATAAGCCGGCTTGCCCTAACCAAACATTGCCATTGTGGTCTGTAAAAATAATACGCAGATCGGGCAGCTTCTCCTGGTTATTAAAGTAGTGGGTGATTGTTTTAGTGATCAGGTTATAGCAGTTCAAACCGCCATCGTCTGTGCCTATCCAAAGGTTCTTATGCCTGTCTTCGCTAATGGCTACAATATTATTGCCTTGCAGTTTTGTTTTACCTCCCGGTGCATCAATAAAACGGCTGAATTTACCGGTCTGCGGGTTAAACAAATTTAAGCCACCGTAATAGGTTGCCACCCAAAAATTACCTTCGCTATCCTTAAATGATTGTTGTACGTAATTAGAACTGATGGATGATGGATCTGCCGGATTATTGGTATATCGTTTAAATTTTCCGGTGCGTTCATCCAGGCAGTTGAGGCCAGCACCCCAGGTACTTATCCATACTTTTTGTTGCGCGTCCTTTAAAATGTTCAACACGGCATCAGATCCCAGGCTATTATTATTTGAAGGATCATATCTGTAATGCGTAAAACTGTTTTTGAGCGGGTTATATACGTTTAAGCCACCGCCATCGGTCCCGATCCAAATATTTTGCTGCGCATCTTCATAAAAAGCCCTTACATCATTATAACTCAAACTGTTTTTGTCCGATTCATTCTGGAACAACCTGAATTTACTGGCCCGCGGAGAATATAAATTTACGCCGCCGCGGTGCGTACCTACCCACAGATTATTTTGGTTATCTACAAACAGAGCCGATACCGTGCGTTGCGACAAACTGCTTACATTCTCTGGCTCATTTTGGTAATGTCTGAAACTACCGTTAACAGGGTTAAAAAGATTTAAACCGCCATTGATGCTACCTGCCCAAATGTTGCCTTTACCATCGGCCAGTAAGCATTTAACCTGGTCGTTAGATAAGCTGCCAGCGTTTTGCTGCTGATGGATGTAGCGCGTTACCGTTTTGCTATTTGGGTTAAGTACCATTAAGCCGCTGTTCTCTATCCCCAGCCAAAGCTTCCCGGCCTTATCTTCCTGAATAGTATTTACGGGATAATTTATCTCATCGTTTAACTGATTGAATACTTTGTTAATGGGGGTAAAAGTATTGGTAGTTCGGTTAAAAAGCTTCAGGCCTTTCTCTGTTCCCACCCAAAAATTATTTCGGCTGTCTTCAAATAAGTAATTGATTTGATAATTATCAGTACCGACAGGCTTTTGATAATAAAAATGGTTGAATGTATTATTACTTGCATTAAACCTATTAAGGCAGCCATCGGCAGTGCCTATCCACAATATGCCTTGCTTATCCCTGTAAATGCTGTTTATATTATTGTTTGATATGCCGTTAGCAGATTTAGGGTTGTGTTTATACTGGATGAACTCGTTTTTATACGGGTTAAATTTATTAAGGCCATTGCTGGTGCCTACCCATAAATTATGCCCGGCATCTTCTGTAATGCAGCGGATGTAATTATCGCTTAATGTGGTGGTATCGGCTGGTTTGTTTTTGAAAACGGTTATCTCATAACCATCATATCTGTTTAGGCCATCGCGCGTGCCAAACCAAATAAATCCCCGGTTATCCTGGTAAATAGCTTCGATGGTACTGTTAGATAAACCCTGCTGGCTATTAATGTGTCTAAATTTAAGTTGCGGGCTTTGTGCAAATATTGTTGTCAGATTGACAAGTATAAAACAGGGCAAAAAAAATGCGCTGACAAAAAATTGCACAGATATAGGTTGTACGCTATAAGGTTTAAACAAGCGGTTAAACATTATAAAATGGTTTTGAAAGAAGGGTAAATAATTGGGTTAAACAATATTACATATAAAATATGATAAGCCCTAATACATTTAAATATCCCGTATTAACCCATAAAATAACAGTTTGAACCAAAGAAATGGACGTTTGAACTAAAGCTGTATTTAAATAAACGTGTCATTTGTACAGTAATAACCAATTACACAAACCAATTCTAAAATATATACCAATTAATAATGCAATGCTTTACCAGACTTGCAAAGGTTGGCATGTGTAAGAGAAACTGAATAAAACCAATTATTTAACCTATAGCGTATGCAAAACTCTACTTTTCAAATCTGGAAAAGATGTAGTTTGCTGGTACTTTTGCTGGCATCCTTATCTGTTTCCATTGCTCAGGCACAACAAATCACAGTCACCGGCACAGTAACCGGTAAAGAAGACGCCCTTACTTTGCCGGGCGTTGGCATTACATTAAAAGGTACTACACAGGGTACTTCGTCCGATGCTTCAGGCAGGTTTTCTATTAAAGCCAGTATAGGCAATGTGCTGGTTTTTCACGGTGTTGGCTATGATACCCGCGAGGTATCGGTAACCGGCCCAATTATGAATGTAACACTTGATACCCGCCAAAACAGCCTTAACGAGGTGGTTGTGATAGGTTACGGTACAACAATCCGCCAAAACATTACCACAGCCGTAACCAAGGTTGACCCTAAAAACATACCGCAGGCGGCCAATAACTCTATTCCTCAATTACTTTTCGGGCGTGCATCGGGATTGCAGGTTTCGCAGGCAAGTACACAGCCGGGGGGTAACATCAACCTGTCTATCCGTGGCCGTGGTAACCCGCTTTATGTGGTAGATGGTGTAATATTTCCGGGTGATGGCTTAGAGCCTGGCAACGGAACTATTGCCGGCGAAACCAACGGTGTAAACAGGGGAGGCCTTGCCGGCTTAAGTCCCGAGGATATCGAATCTATCGAGGTATTGAAAGATGCCAGTGCTGCCATTTATGGCGTAAATGCAGCCAATGGTGTGGTACTGATCACTACTAAGAAGGGTAAATCGGGCAAACTGAATATTACTTATAATGGTAGCTATTCGGTAGAGAAAAACTATCCGTACCTGCAGCCGCTTAACGCCACTCAGTACGAAACATTATATAACCAGTTAATTACCGATCAGTATTTAGGCAGTAAAGGCCAGGTACCTTATGGACCAAATGCACCATCGGGATTACCGGCTCCGGTTTATTCGGCCTCACAAATAGCAGCCGCAGGTGCGGGTACAGACTGGCTGGGTCAGATCTTCAGAACCGGCAATATCACCAACCAAAACATCAGTGTTAATGGTGGTAACGAAAAAGCTACTTACTACTTTTCTGGTGGTTACTATAATGAAAACGGTACACTGAAAGGCGCGGGTTTGACCAAGTATACCGGCCGTGCAAACCTGTCATTCAACCTGGCCAAATTCCTGACCTTGAACACCAACTTTACAGGCAATACCAATAGCTATCAAAATTCGTCATCGGGCGGGCAAACCGGTGGTTCGGGTACGCAGGGATTTGGTATTATCCAGGCGGCATTGGGCTACCCGGCTAACGTGCCTGTGCGCGATGCTAGCGGTAATTATACCCGTTACGGCGTTATTGCTAACCCGGTATCATTGTTGGATATTCAGGATAATACCAGCTATCACTCGCTTAATGTAAACACCTCGCTTGATGTGAAATTTATTCCCGGTGTTTTTGGCGGGCATATTTTATTCGGCGATAATTACGAGGCCGCTAATCGCAGCTTCTTTGTGCCAAGCACGGTGTTTTATTTCTCACAAAACCTGTCGAGGGCTTCGTTAAATACCAATAACCGCGAAAACCAAACTGTTGAGGCTACACTGACCTTCAAAAAAGATATCGGCAGCTTTTTAAATATCGATGCAGTAGGTGGCTGGGGCCAATACCGGGCAACATACAATGCCTTCGGCAGCCAGGGTGCAGGCGGAGCTGATGTAATTGGTAATACTAATTTATCGGCCGAGACTGCTAACATCGGCATCACTTCAGCCAAAACAGCCAGCAAAACACGGTCGTACTTTGCAAGGAGTTCGTTCAACTTTTTAGATCGTTACCTATTGTCATTATCATATCGTTATGATGGTTACAGCTTGTTTTTCCCGAATAACAAATATGCCTCATTCCCATCTGTTTCAGTAGGATGGAAGATCAATAAAGAGGCATTTTTAAAAGATGTAGACTTTGTTAGCCAGTTAAAACTTCGTGCCAGTGTGGGTACCACTGGTAGTACAATTGGCTCGGTAGGTTACGGCGGTTATGCGCCCGATGGCAACACTCAATTCTTCAACGGCGGTACAGCCAATTACGTAACCATTGCCCGTTATGCCATTGATCATTCCGAACTAACCTGGCAAAAAACAGAGAACAAAAATATCGGTCTCGACTTTGGTTTTTTTAAAGATCGTGTAACCGGTTCGGTTGATTTCTTTAAGGATGATATTACCAATTTATTACGAACTGCAGGGCCAACTGCGCCGCTATCGTACTTGTCTACCCAGCCGGTTAATGGCGGTCACCAGTTCAGGGAAGGTTATGATATAAGCCTGAGCACCCAGAATATACGGGCAAAAGATTTTAGCTGGAATAGTACCATCAACGTATCGCACTATGTATATCAGTGGAAAAGCCGTTTTGTGTATGATAACCTGTTAAGCTACCAGGGTGTCACTTATCAAGCCGTAAATGATCCGGTTAATGAAATCTACTACTTTAAAACTAATGGATTATTACAGGTTGGGCAGGCAGTGCCGTCATCACAACCTACAGCAGGCGGCGCTAATTTGCCGGGATCGCCAATTTATGTTGATGCCAATGGCGATGGCAAACTGACTGGGGCTGATATTTATAAACTGAACCCAGATCCTAAAATCATCATTGGTTTTGGTAACGATTTTCATTACAAGCAATTAGATCTGAGCATCTTTTTCTATGGCAACTTTGGTGGCAAGGGTATCAACTATAACAATGCCTGGGCCGATCCGGCAAGTATCGTATCGAGCACCCAAAGCGGTACTGTACAAGCGCTTAATGTTTGGACATCTGCCAACCAAACAGGTACCCGCCCTGGTGTAAATTACATTGAAAGCGCTACAGGTCTACCGCAAAGTTCTGATTTAAATATTGTGAGCACCAACTTTGTACGCTGCCGTAATTTAACACTGGGTTATACCTTCAACTCTAAGCTCCTGAATAAGTTCACCAAATCGGTACGTGTTTTTGTGGATGCACAAAACCTGTTCATTATCACCGATTATAAAGGTGTTGACCCCGAAGTTGCTTACGCCAATGTTAAAGGTGGCTATGCGCCTTACCCAATGTACAGAACGTATTCTTTTGGTTTAAGGGCCGGTTTCTAAATCTATAATCAGAAAATCAACATGAAAAAATTTATTACGATATGTTTAGTAGCCGCCGCAGTATCTGTAAGCAGCTGTAAAAAAGGCCTGGAGCCCGAGATCTACGGATCACTATCCACCACAAACTTCCCTAAAACAGAGGCCGACTTTGTGAACTATGTGACCGAGGTATATAAACCATTCCAATCTAAATGGGGATATAATGACCCCGCAGGTTATCAGAACGATTGGTTTAGCCCCGAGTATGGCGACATTATGATGTTTGATTACCCAACCGACCAATGCAATGCATTTACAGGCTGGGGTGGTATCTTCACCCAGTTCAGCACGGCAAGCTTTACCTTTTTAGCAAATCAGGGCACAGGTAATAATCACTTCGAAAAGATCAGGTTTGTAACCCGCATTACGCAGATCATTGATGATATTGCTAAGTCGGGTATCAGCGATGCTTCTAAAACAGAACTAACTGCCGAAGCACGTATGTCGAGAGGCTGGAACATGTATTACCTGCTGCAATTGTACGGCCCGGTTCCGGTTATTCTGGACGCATCAAAAATTAATACCGATACCGAGAATGACTTAACCCGCCCTTCAAGAGCAGCGTTTTTAGCTTCAATCGTTAGTGATCTTACTTATGCAGCAACTAATCTGCCTAAGAATCCTTCAGAATACGGCCGCTTTAACCAAGCCATTGCCTTAACTGTATTGATGAGGACTTACATGAACGAGAAGGACTTTACCAATGCCGAAAAAACAGGCAGGCAGATCCTGACCCAAGGCTACTCCTTAGTAAACGATTACGCCAGCTTATTCCAGGAAGCAACTGAACGTAACACCGAAACCATGTGGGCTATCAGTTGCCAGCCAGACCAGGACGGTAACGAGAACCACGCCAGTTTTAACCCATGGGATTTTTATACCTATCCAAAAGATTACCCGGGCAATAAGGTTAAAGATTCATTTGCCGGAGGCGATGCACCTATCTCAGTAACCTGGAATTTCTATAACTCATTCGATGCTAACGATAAACGCAGAAACCTGCTGATAGCAAGTTATACCAATAAAAGCGGTGTGCTTAAAAATCAAGCTAATGGTTTATCGGGACCGGTAATTGCCAAATATCCCGATCTGGGCGGTGCAACTGTTGATGTTTACCAGGGCAATGATATCCCTAAAGCGCGCTTAGGCGATGTGATGCTGCAACTGGCCGAAGCCATTAACCAAAATAGCGGCCCAACAGCTGAGGCGATAGGTTTGGTTAATCAGGTACGTCTAGCCCATGGCGGTGCGGCTATTGGCGGTGTGCCAACTAGTGCTACAGGTGATAAACAATCATTCGACAATTGGCTTTTGAAAGAAGAAGGATGGGAAACCTATTTTGAAGGCGAACGCAAAATGGATTTGGTACGCCACGGCCAATGGCAAACAGCACTGACTTCGGTTGGTAAAACTGCCGGCCCATACCTGTTCCCGGTACCAACTTACGAGATTACTGCCAGCAAAGGTAAACTAATCCAAACACCAGGATATTAATAACAAGCCCCTCGTATAATGACTAATAAAACGATTTGCCTGCTATGCTTAGTGCTGTTGATGAGTGCAGGATGTAAAAAGGATAGCCAACCGGCCAGTCAAAAAACAGACAGTGGTACTACAGGTGGCAGCACCGGCAGTACCACTGCTATTGTAAAAGGCGCGGATATGAGCTGGCTTACCCAGATGGAAGCATCGGGCTATAAGTTCTATAACAACAGCGGTGTGCAGCAGGATTGTATGCAGATACTGAAGGACAAAGGCATCAATGCCATCCGTCTGAGAGCATGGGTTAACCCGGCCGACGGCTGGTGCAATACCGCTGATGTAGTTGCCAAAGCCTTACGCGCCCAGAAGCTGGGAATGAAGATCATGATCGATTTTCATTACAGCGACACATGGGCCGATCCTGGTAAGCAGACTAAACCTGCGGCTTGGGCTAACCTCGATTTCGCTATGCTCAATACAACCTTAAGCACCTATACCATATCGGTAATGACTGCCTTAAAAACTAATGGTATTACGCCCGACTGGGTACAAGTTGGCAATGAAACCAACGACGGTATGCTTTGGGAAGATGGCCGCGCCTCTAAAAACATGGCCAATTTTGCGGCCCTGGTTTCTAGTGGTTATAACGCGGTAAAATCGGTAAGCAGCAGCACGCCGGTTATTGTGCATTTATCTAACGGGTACGATAATAACCTGTTCCGCTGGATGTTTGACGGATTGAAGGCTAATGGTGCTAAGTGGGATATTATTGGCATGTCGTTATACCCCTCAACCACTAACTGGCAAACTTACGATAGCCAGTGTCTGGATAACATGAACGATATGGTAGCCCGCTACAACACCCCGGTAATGATTGTGGAAGTAGGTATGGATGCAAGCCAGGCCACAACCTGTAAGTCGTTCCTGACAGATCTCATTGGCCGGGTAAAATTGGTAAAAAATAGTGGAGGATTAGGCGTTTTTTATTGGGAACCAGAAGCCTATAACTGGCAGGGCTATGGTTTGGGCGCTTTCGATACTTCGGGCAAGCCAACCGTAGCTTTAGATGCTTTTATGAATTAAGAGAGTAGTGTAAGAGGGATTTTATTTCGGCCACAAAACCAATAAACCATATAAAACCTATTATTATGAAAAGAGGATTAATTTTTATCTCAGCAGCTTCGCTATGCCTTACTTTAGGCTGTAAAAAAGGCGGCGCTGATGAAGTTGCTACCAACACCACCAAACCCATAACAAGGGAGGTTACAACAAATGCTACCACTTCATTTGCCTATGGCTCGGATGCCAGTTGGGTAACCCAAATGGAAGCATCGGGCTACAAGTTTTACAACAACAGCGGTACCCAGCAAGATCTGTTTACCGTGCTGAAAGGCAAAGGCATTACCGCTATCCGTTTGCGGGTTTGGGTAAACCCAAGCGCAGGTTATTGCAACACGGCCGATGTGGTAGCCAAGGCCAAACGCGCAGCCGCAGCAGGTATGAGCATCATGATCGATTTCCACTACAGCGATACCTGGGCCGATCCGGGGCATCAAACCAAACCTGCTGCATGGGCTAGTCTTGATTTTACTACCCTGATGAATACCATGTACAACTACACCTATAACACGCTTAATACCTTAAAATCAAACGGTATTACACCAACGTGGGTGCAGGTAGGTAATGAAACCAGCGATGGCATGTTATGGCAGGATGGCCGCGCTTCGGTATCAGCCACTAACTTTAAAAATTTTGCATGGCTGGTTAACAGTGGTTACAATGCTACTAAAGCTATTTTCCCGTCGGCGTTAGTAATTGTGCACGTAGCAAATGGTTTTAACAATACCACCACCCGCTGGATCTTCGACGGACTGAAAGCTAACGGTGCTAGTTGGGATGTATGCGGGTTCTCGGTTTATCCGGCAACCAGTAGCTGGTCTACAACAGATAGCCAGGTGTTAGCCAATATGCAGGATATGGTGAGCCGCTACGGCAAAAAAGTAATGATCTGCGAGGCTGGGATGGATGTAAATTCGGCATCAACCACTAAATCATTCCTGGTTGATCTCATCGCCAAAACAAAATCTGTTTCTGGCGGCCTGGGCGTGTTTTACTGGGAGCCCGAAGCTTATAACGGCTGGCAGGGCTACACTATGGGCGCTTTCGACAGCAGCGGTAAACCAACAGTTGCTATGGATGCATTTGTACATTAATTAATAACAACCGGGCATGTAATATTTGTGGTACATGCCCGGTTTATAAACATTCAGCTATATTGAACATAATTATGAAGAGGGTGAATTTAACCGTTAAACCATTAATATGAAACATATTAAACAAGTAAAATATCTGGCTGCAGGGTTACTGGCCGTTGTGCTGTTATCGGCATACAAGCAATTCTCAGTCGATAGAAAGCCAGTTGAATTTGATAAAATTATGGGTGCCGATATTTCCTTTCTACCCCAATTGGAAGCCGAAGGGCGAAAATTTTATGACCAGGGCGTACAAAAAGATGCCTTTACGCTACTAAAGGACCATGGCTTTAATTATGTGAGGCTTCGAATCTTCAATAATCCGCAAGCCGATAGCGGTTACTCTAAAAAAGGTT
>CAHJXH010000125.1 GCA_903644075.1 Sphingobacteriaceae bacterium
TCCTTCGGCATAAAGGGTATCAAAAGCCAGCGATGATTTGCCCGACCCCGACATACCGGTAATAACTACCAGTTTGTTTTTGGGTATGGCCACATCCATATTTTTAAGGTTGTGCACCCTGGCGCCTTTAATTATAATATGATGTTGTGGATCTGCTTCTGTTGCGTTAATCATAGATATGGATATCCTGTCTTTTAAGAGGTTGCAAAAATCCTAAAAGATTTAGCATATTCCAAATAGACACTTAAAAAACTACATATTAGCGATAAACCAGCTATAACAGTTTTTTAAATTAATTTGTTTGTTAACGAAATAATTGTTTTATTTGGTATAACAATTCTAAAAAGAAAGAGGAACCCCTATAGATTGAACTTTACTTAAACAAGTATTTTTTTAATTAATTACGTTTAAAGTAGTAGTTCTATGGATTTTCAATTGAAAAGTGATCAGGAATTAATCCATCTATATGTTGCGGGTGACGAGAGTGGGCTGGTTGAATTAATTCGCCGCTATCAATCCAAAATATACACTTCCATTTATTTACTGGTAAAGGATCAATATCTGGCCGAAGATATTTTTCAGGATACCTTTATTAAGGTAATTAATACCCTCAAGGCAGGAAAATATAACGAAGAAGGTAAGTTTTTACCCTGGGTTACCCGTATAGGCCATAACTTGGTGATTGATCATTTCCGTCGCGAAAAACGCACACCTTTGGTTAGCAATGGCGAAGACTTCGATATTTTTGAGGTATTAGGCCATTACGATGAAAGTACTGAAGATAAAATGGTGCGCGAGCAAACGCATAAAGACTTAAAATCATTAATCCACTTATTACCTGCCGAGCAGAAAGAAGTGCTGATTATGCGCCATTACGGCGATTTAAGCTTTAAAGAGATAGCCGATATAACCGATGTAAGTATTAATACAGCCTTGGGCCGTATGCGCTATGCACTTAATAACCTGCGTAAAATGATGCAGACTAAAGAGTTGAGTCTAAAAAACTAATTAATTTTTTAATTAATTAAAATAATCCATATAAGCGTGCGTTTGTTATCATATACAAACTTTACAAGCTTATGGGTGAACTTTTTACAACAACTTTTTTAAATGTAATCAATAACCAGGATGCTATGGATAAGTCAAATGTTATCGAGAACATGGATGCCGATGAAATGTTATTTTATCACTCGCTCCGCACCGATTTGGATCAGTTACAACTGAAACCAAATCTGCAAACTATTCATAACATCTTGAACTACTCTAAACGGATGCGTTAGGTTAAAACGATCTTTAATAAGGGCCGCGATTTTCATCGGGGCTCTTATTATATTTGTGCAATGCTTAAACAAGAACGTTACCGCCACTTTGTTGATTATTTCTCGAAGAACCAGCCAAATGCAGTTACAGAACTGCACTACTCGAACCCTTTCGAACTGCTGATAGCGGTAATCCTCTCGGCACAATGCACCGATAAACGCATTAACCAAATTACACCTGCCCTTTTTGAACGCTATCCCACGCCAGAATCACTGGCCGAATCAACTGTCGAAGAAATATTTTCTTATATCCGCAGTGTAAGTTATCCTAACAACAAGGCCAAACATTTATCAGGCATGGGCCAGATGCTGGTAGAGAAATTTAACAGCGAGGTACCGGGTAACATGGACGATTTGCAAAAGCTGCCGGGCGTGGGCCGCAAAACCGCTAACGTTATTGTATCTGTTATTTTTGATATTCCTGCTATTGCTGTTGACACTCACGTTTTCCGTGTAGCTAATCGACTCGGATTAACTACTAATGCACGCACACCGCTGGCAGTAGAACAACAATTAATAGCGCATCTGCCTAAATCAACTTTGGGTATTGCACACCACTGGTTGATACTACATGGCCGATATATCTGCCTGGCTCGAAGGCCGAAGTGCGAGATTTGCCCATTGACTTATTTCTGCAGATATTATGAAAGAGTTAATACTGAATCTGCATTATTGAAAGCAGCAACTACTCAGCAGAAAAAACTGGAAGCTGCTAAAAAGAAAAAGCAGAATGCAGTTACGCATAAGGCTTTGAGTAAGATAAGTGTGGATAAGAATATTTGATTCTCCTTTATATGTTAGGTAAGTTTACTAATAAAATAAAACCCGCCTGTCAAAACTAAATTATCTAAAAAAATAATTACTAATTTTTTTAGCATTTAATAAAATTGTATTATATTTGTTCAAGAAACAACGAAAATGAGCAACCCGGATAAATTGAAAGCATTGCAGCTTACGTTAGATAAGCTGGAAAAGTCGTACGGCAAAGGAACCATCATGAAATTGGGCGATAACACCATAGAGCCTATGGAGTTCATTTCAACCGGTTCAATTAGTTTAGATATTGCACTCGGCATAGGCGGTTTGCCTAAAGGCCGGGTAATTGAAATATACGGACCAGAATCATCTGGTAAAACAACATTGGCTATTCATGCTATTGCAGAATGCCAGAAAAAAGGTGGCATCGCTGCATTTATTGATGCAGAGCATGCTTTCGATCGTTTTTACGCCAAAAAATTAGGTGTAGACGTGGAGAACCTTTTAATCTCTCAGCCAGATAATGGTGAGCAAGCGTTAGAAATTGCTGATAACCTGATCCGCTCTGGTGCTATCGATATTATCGTAATTGATTCTGTAGCTGCCCTCGTTCCTAAAAGCGAGATTGAAGGCGAAATGGGTGATTCTAAAATGGGTTTACATGCCCGTTTAATGTCGCAAGCATTGCGTAAACTAACAGGTACTATCAGCAAAACCGGATGTTGCTGTATCTTCATTAACCAGTTGCGCGAAAAAATTGGTGTAATGTTTGGTAACCCCGAGACTACTACCGGTGGTAACGCCCTTAAGTTCTACGCATCAGTACGTTTGGATGTGCGCCGTATATCACAAATTAAAGATAGTGACGAGGTTTCTGGTAACCGCGTAAAAGTTAAGATCGTTAAAAATAAAATTGCCCCTCCTTTCCGTATTGCCGAGTTCGACATTATGTTTGGCGAAGGTATTTCTAAAGCAGGTGAGATCATTGATCTGGGTGTTGATTTCAATATCATTAAAAAAGCGGGTTCATGGTTTAGCTACGGCGATACCCGCCTGGGCCAGGGTCGTGATGCCGTTAAACAACTGATTTTGGATAATCCTGAATTAGCCGAGGAACTGGAAGAAAAGATCAAAGCATCTATCACTGCTGATAAGTTGGCTGAAGCATAGTAAACTAAGATATATAAAATAAGAAAGGCCGCTAAAGCGGCCTTTCTTATTTTATCACTTTTGTCTTTGCGAGCGATAGCGCGGCAATCTCGTCGAATTCATAGCTTGTCCTGTACAGTTCTCGATTGCTTCATACTTTGCAATCTCGTTATCTATCTGTAATCCCTGCCACTATTGTAACCATAATGATGGTGATCATACCCACCCCCGCGTTCGCGTACTACACATGAACTTAAACTTGCAGCTGTAATTAAGAACAGCGCGAAATATTTTATCGTTTTCATAGTTGGTTTCATTTTATATTATGACTTGTTGAAAATTGCAAGGTTTAACAATGAATATAACCACTATAGTCGCCACCCGTCAAACCGAATTTATTTCGGCACCCCACAAGACAGGTACAACGCATATCCATACTCGGACTTAACAAATTTTAGACTTAGCACGTGGGATGCTGAAACAAGTTCAGCATGACGGCGGAGATAAATCTAATCCAACAATTCAACCCTTTCCTTACAAACAAATCCCACCCAAATTGTTAATTCTTAGTACATAAATGAAAAACAATGAGTAAAGTATGGTTCATTACAGGCTGCTCCACCGGTTTCGGTAGAGAGCTGGCCAAGGAGGTACTGGCTGGGGGATACAAAGCGGCAGTAGCTTCCCGAAATACAGATGACGTAAAAGATATAGTTGAACAATATCCCGACACTGCTATCGCAGTTAAATTAGACGTCACTAAAGCAGACGAAATCAAAGCCGCTATCGACCAGATCACACAAAAATTCAGCACTATTGATGTATTGGTTAACAATGCAGGGATCGGCTATTTTGGCGCAATTGAAGAAAGTGAAGAGGATGAAGTTCGCCGAATGTTCGAGATTAACTTCTTTGGTTTAGCCAATGTGACTAAGGCGGTATTGCCTATTATGCGTAAACAACGCAGCGGCCATATTTTGAATATAGCTTCTATTGGCGGCTTGGTTAGCTTCCCGGCTGTTGGTTTCTACAATGCTACTAAATATGCGGTTGATGGGTTCTCAGAAGCATTATCAAAAGAAACAGCGCCATTAGGCATCAAAGTAACCGTAATTGCACCAAGCGGTTTCCGTACCGATTGGGCCGGCCGATCTGCCAATAACAGTAAGATTGTAATTGATGATTATAAAGAAACTGCCGAAACTAATAAGAACAACATCCGTGGCTATAGCGGCAAACAACCCGGCGATCCGGTTCGTGCGGCCAAAGCGATGGTAGCGGTTGTAGAATCTGCAAACCCGCCATTAAGATTACTCTTAGGCGAAGCTGCTCTCAAAGGCGCCCGCAATAAACTGGAGTTACTAAAGAAAGATTTTGATACCTGGGCCGAAACCAGCGCAGGTGCCGATTTCCCGAAAGAGGAACAGTAAGAAATAAAAACATTATATCGTAGAGACACAATACTTTGTGTCTCTTTTCATTTTTACCGTAGAGACGCATATTTTGCGTCTCTTTTTACATATACAGAGACACAAGATATTGTGTCTCTACGACAAGGATTATTTCCCGCCTGTTTTCACGTACATATAAACCACAGCCACAACAATAGTAATAACAACTACTACCAGGCCAGTAATACCTTTCTTTTTATCCTGGCGCATCAGCCATATTAAAAAAGCAAAAAGAGGTATCGCAAAAACTATCCAGAAAATTAATGAAGGTCCGTTCATGAAATCAGTTTGAATTTTGAATGATTGAGTGAGTGAATACCAATCATCATTAAAAATCTAAAGGTAGCAAGTTCATTCACTCATTCAAAACTCACTCCTTCACTCATTGCCCCAGAATGGCATTCTCGCCAGCGGCGCAACCTGCTGGCCAACGAATTCGCCTTGCAAAAATTTATAGTGCCCGGCAATGGCAATCATAGCAGCATTATCGGTACAATATTCAAATGCAGGTATAAAGCTTTTCCAGTTATGTTTATCGGCCAGTTGTTGTATACCTAAGCGTAAGCCTGTGTTAGCAGATACGCCCCCTGCCAGTGCAATATCTTTTACACCATAAGCAATGGCAGCTTTTTCGAGTTTGTTCAGTAGTATGGTTACAACCCGTTTTTCTACCGATGCACAAATGTCAGCCATATTCTCCTCAACAAAGTTGGGGTTCTTCGCCTGATTGTCACGAATAAAATATAAGATCGAAGTTTTCAATCCGCTAAAGCTAAAATCATATTTAGGGATTTGCGGCTCTGGAAATTTGAAAGCATCAGGGTTTCCCAAACGTGCATATTTGTCAATTAACGGCCCGCCCGGATAAGGCAAACCAAGCACTTTACTGGTCTTATCCAACGCTTCGCCGGCGGCATCATCCTGAGTTTGGCCCACAATTTCCATGTCGAAATAGTTCTTCACCAAAACTATTTGTGTATGTCCGCCCGAAACGGTCAAACATAAGAAGGGGAACTGGGGTTTATTAGTACCGATGAAATGAGCTAAAATATGGGCCTGCATGTGATTAATGTCGATAAGCGGAATATTTTGAGCAAGGGCAAACGCCTTGGCAAAAGATACACCTACCAACAAAGAACCTAAAAGGCCGGGTCCGCGCGTAAAAGCTACTGCATCAATGTCATTTTTGCTTACTTTTGCGTTTATTATAGCTTGTTGTACAGCAGGAATAATATTCTGTTGATGAACCCGCGAAGCAAGCTCTGGCACTACGCCGCCGTAAGCTTCGTGTATGGTTTGATTGGCAATAATATTGCTCAGCATTACGCCGTCTGCACAAATAGCGGCAGAGGTTTCATCGCAAGAAGATTCGATTCCTAATATTACAGGCACAGCAGTGTTTTAAAAGGCAAAGTTATTAAAAAAGTACTCAAAATAGCGATAAGTATAGTATTGATCATCTTATTGATGATCAGCATACTATTACTCATATTTCAATACAAACCGGTACAAACCTGGGCGGCACGTAAGGCTACGGCATACCTGTCGAAAGAATTGCATACCACGGTTGATATCAAGAGCTTATATATTAAGCCATTTTCATCGGTAGTGCTCGAAGATTTGTTGGTTTTGGATAAGCAGCACGACACCTTGTTAAGTACCTCCAAGTTAACTGTCGACCTCAGCAAGTTCTCCCTTTTCAATAGCATACCGGCCCGCACCATTAATTTCGATTCTATCCGCCTGGATAATGGCAATGTATATCTGAAAAAACTGAAGGATAGCACAACCAACGTGCAGTTCATCATAGATTACTTTAACTCTGGCCCGCCGGACACGACTAAGAAGGTAAGCAAACCGTGGACATTGAACTTCGCACAAATCACGGTAAATAACCTGCGCTTCCGTTATAAAAACCAACTGGATAAGACTGTATTAAAAAACGAGGTAAACTTTGAGGATATTGATGTAAGTAAATTCAGCGCTGTGATCCGCAATATGGATATAAAAAACCATTTGTTTAAGGCACGCTTATCACATTTTACCTTGCATGAAAAAAGCGGTTTTTATGTAAAAAGCTTAAGCGGTAATGCTACAGTTGATACCAACCAGATCCTGGTACAGAATTTCTTTATCGTAACCCCACACTCTCATTTGAGAGATTATTTCAGGATGAAGTTTAAATCATTCAACGATTTCGACAACTTTGAGAATACAGTTTACATGGACGGCGACTTTAAGCAATCGTTCATCTCTTCAAAAGATGTGGCTTACTTTACAAGTTCTCTCGATAAAACCCAATTTGACCTGGGTGTTGATGGCCGTATTAAAGGAAAGGTAAACCATCTTACTGCTAAACACCTAACTATAACGGGCGGCCAGGCCACTTACATTAAAGGTGATTTTAGTTTAAAAGGATTACCTAATTGGGATAAAACCTACCTCAGTCTTAAGTTCGACCAGTTAGCCAGTAACAAAAAGGATCTTGATTATTTACTGCGCCGTTTTGCGGGCGACCCTAAGTTTACGCTGCCCGATTTTCTGAGCAAGTTTGGCAACATCAACTTTAACGGCGAACTGAACGGCTTATCAGATAATTTTGTAACCAAAGGGACTTTCAAAACCAAACTCGGCCGCTTCGACCCGGATATAAGGCTTACCTTTAATAAGGTGCCGGGTTATGTTGGCAAGGTTACGCTTTATGATTTTGATTTGGGCAGCATGCTGGATAATACGTCTATCGGTCGCACCTCGCTTACTGCAAATGTGGATGGTAGTGGCGATGATCTCAAGAACCTGAAGATTAAAACCGATGCCAAAATTGCATACATCGATTTCAACAAATATCATTACAGTAATCTGGCCGTAAACGGCTCGTTCATTAACAATCTTATTAATGGCAAGGTTAATATTAACGACCGCAATTTGAAGCTTAAGCTACAGGGAAGCGTAGACTTTAAGCCCGCCCTACCGGTTTATCAATTCGATGCTTCTATTGGCGATGCCCGTTTGCACGCACTTAAATTACTGGATGACACTATTACATTAAGCACGCAGATTAAAACCCATTTTTCCGGAAACGACCTTAAAAACCTACAGGGTACTGTATCACTTACACCTATCCGCATTGTCGACCCTCGCCATAATTATCTGATAGATTCTGTGAACCTTACCTCCAAGGGCATTGGCGATGCAAGAGAAATCACCTTAAAATCAGATTTGGTTGATGGTACGCTGAAAGGCAATTCGGACCTGGCCACTTTGCCGTCGTATTTTAAAACCGTTGTTAAGCAATATATCCCCTCTTTAAAAACATCTATTGTAAAACCCGGCCGGCAAGATTTTGAGTTTACCCTTCAACTTAAAAACCTCGACCCGATAACGGCCATGTTTGCGCCTGATTTGAAAATACCTGAGCAGGGTACATTTAATGGTAAATTTAATTCAGAAACCCATACGGCCACCCTCAACGGATACATTAAAACCTTTAAGTATGGCACTACCGTTTTTCATGATTTTATTATTGATGAAAACACCAACGACCAGTTTTTGGGCCTCAACGTATCATTAAGCCGGGTTGATTTAACCGACAGCCTGTTTATTAAAAACATAACCATTACCAATTTCCTGAAGAAGGACAGCCTTAACTTCAACATTAAGCTATCTGACAAAAACGCAACCAACCAGTTAGACCTTTATGGTTTGGTACAGTTTGGGCGTGATACCACAGCCAAGCTGATGCTATTACCATCAGACGTTATCCTAGAGCACGAAAAATGGCGATTGAGCGACCAGGTGCGCATTCGTTTTCTGGATGGCAAAACGCAGGTTTCGGGCTTTACATTAACCAACGGAGAGCAAAAGGTAAACATTAACGGTTTTATATCAGACAACCCTACAGATAAGCTGAAACTGGACTTCGACCATTTTAGCATGGCCACTTTTAATCAGCTAACCAAAGCCGGTGGCGTACTGTTCAAAGGATCACTAAACGGAGATGTGCAGTTTAGTTCTATCCTTAAAAACCCAGGTGTCGCAGCCAATTTAGGTATCGATTCATTAACTATGAATGGCACACAGGTAGGTAATGTTAAAATTGTTTCGACCCTCGATAACGGCCGTAAGGAAGCTGACGTTAATTTAAACATTATGAACCGCGGCCTGCAGACCATGAAAATTGCAGGCGTTTATCATTTAGGGCAAGAACTCGACAACCTGGATTTTGATGTAAACATGAACCAGACCGAGGCTGTTATATTTGATCCGTTTGTTAAAGGATTGGTATCGAACCTCAAAGGTACCATATCAACCAACCTTAAATTAACAGGTACACCAGGCAAGCCTTCGCTCAATGGCGATATCACTTTGGCTAATACGGGTGTTACTGTTGATTATTTGAAAACCTCTTACATCATTAACGATAACCTCACTGTAAAAAACAGCGTGATTGAGATTTCGGATATGAAGCTAACTGATAACCGGGGTGGTAAAGGAACAGCTAATGGAAAAGTTGACCTGACCAATTTATCGAACCCTGATATTGAGGTTGCTTTAAATGCCCAGAAATTATTAGCCCTTAATACTACTTTTAAAGATAACAAGCTTTATTTCGGTAAAGCTATTGCAACCGGCAAGTTTAATTTTAGCGGCCCGGTTGATAACATGAAAATTGATATTAAAGCCCGTACCGAAGATAGCACGGTGTTTAATATCCCCCTTAATACTTCGTTAACTGCCGGAGATTACGATTTTATACGCTTTGTAAGCCATAAAGACTCAGCCAAAGTTGTGCCTACGGTAAATGCCTTTAATGGTGTAACACTAAATTTCGATCTTACTGTTGACGAAAAAACCCTGGTGGTAATAGGTACAGATTACGGGCAATTACAAGGCCGTGGCAGCACCAATAACTTGCAGCTTAATATTAATAGTTTGGGCGATTTTCAGATGTTTGGAGATTTTCTGATTTCATCTGGTAAGTTTGAATTTACGGCCAAGAATTTCATCAGTAAAGTATTCCAGGTAAACGAAGGCGGTACTATCCGTTGGACGGGCGACCCAAGCAATGCTGACATTAACATGCAGGCTATTTACGAGGTGCGTACCGACATATCTAACCTTTACTCGGCAGCAGGTCAGCAGTCGCCACGCGGGCAGCTTCAGGAGCTTGTACAGGCACAGCTGATATTAACCAAAACACTGACCGCACCAAATATCGATTTCGACTTTAACTTCCCTACCGACCCTTCTGTTAAAGATGATCTGGGAACTTATTTAACTGATTATAACAACCGCAGCCAGCAAGCATTAAGCTTAATTGTACGCCGCCAGTTTGCATCTGGTTATGGTAACAACATTACAGATCAGGTTAAACAGACCGCCCAGGATGCGGTGAGCGAATTTGCTTTCAACAAGCTCAACAACATTATTTCGCAATCGAATATTAAGAACCTGGATATTAACTTCCGTTCGGCAAGTGATGCGAGTGCTTCTTTGCACTTGTTTAAAGACAGGCTATTACTAAACGGAAGCCTTTACAATACCAATGCAAACGGTACTTTATTTGGTAATACAGGCGGCAATGCGCAAACCCTCTTTAATTCGAACTTAAATAGCTTTACGAAAGATTTTGAAGCCGATTACCTGATACGCCCGGATGGCCGCCTGCGCGCCCGTTACTCTTACCGTGTACTCAATAGTACAACGCTAAACAGCATCAGTAACCTGGATGTGCAATATGTAAACGGATTGGGCTTAATTTACCAACGCGACTTTGATACGTTTGGCGAGTTTTTGAGGAGTATATTCACAAGGCGTAAACGCACCGGCAGCAATTCAAATAACACTGCAACCCCTGCCGGTACGGATAATGATTCTTCAGATAAACCCGAAGACGAGAAACACGATTAGTGGTTCAGCAAAATGGTATGGTCCATTCTGTCGCGCTTAGTTTTAAGGTACAATTCGTTGTGTGGGTTCGGCGCAATCTCTATCGGCAGCGTTTCAATAACCTCTAAACCGTAACCAACCAAACCTGCACGTTTTTTAGGATTGTTGCTAAGCAAGCGCATTTTAGAAATACCTAAATCACGCAGTATTTGTGCACCAATACCGTAATCGCGCTGATCCATCGGGAAACCTAATTGCAGGTTGGCATCAACTGTGTCGAAACCATTTTCCTGTAATTGATAAGCTTTCAGTTTATTAATCAACCCGATACCGCGGCCTTCCTGGTTCATGTAAACAATTACACCTCTACCTTCTTTCTGGATAATTTCCATGGCTTTGTGCAACTGAGGTCCGCAATCGCAACGGCATGAGCCGAAAATATCGCCGGTAACACATGAGCTATGCACACGTACCAATATAGGTTCGCCCGGCTCCCATGTTCCTTTAACTAAGGCAATATGGTTTTCATTGGTGTTGAGTTGCGTATACGCGATCATATCAAAATCGCCCCATTGGGTAGGCATCTTTACAGATACTTCTCTATGGATCAACGATTCCGCATTTAAGCGATATTCGATCAGATCTTTGATCGATATAATTTTAAGATCAAATTTTTTGGCAATCTCCAGCAACTCAGGCAAACGGGCCATTTCACCGGCCTCATCCATAATTTCACAGATTACACCGGCAGGTTCAAAACCGGCTAATACAGCTAAATCAACTGCTGCTTCGGTATGGCCTGCACGGCGAAGCACACCGCCATCTTTGGCAATAAGCGGAAATATATGACCCGGGCGACCTAACTCTTCGGGTTGAATAGCAGGATTAATTAAGGCCAGTGTAGTTTTAGAACGATCTGTCGCCGAAATTCCAGTAGTGCAACCGTAACCAAGCAAATCGACAGAAACCGTAAAATTGGTTTCGTGCGAGGTGGTGTTTCTGTTTACCATTGGCTGCAGATCTAACTCTTTGGCGCGCTGAACCGTGATTGGTGCGCAAACTAAACCACGACCGTGGGTAACCATAAAATTGATGGTTTCGGGGGTTGCGTTACGTGCAGCTGTTAAAAAGTCGCCTTCATTTTCGCGATCTTCATCGTCAACTACTATAATGGTTTTGCCAGCTTTAATGGCTTCAATAGCTTCTGGGATGGTATTAAGCATACTATTTAAATCTTTTACAATGGCTATAAAAGCCCTGTGTTATACAAACTTACTTCAAATTGTGTTACAGCGCGTCTGCACTGTGTAAAATGAATACGTAGCTAAGCGGCTTTTCGTTTAAATATGCGGTTAAAAAATTTCTTGTACGAATCCATATCAAACAATACAGAATCGGTAGCGGCTTTGTACGATAAGAACAACCCGATTGGTGTGAGCACTGCAATGGCTATCCACATACCGATTGCCGGTGAGAGGCTTCCTTCTTTAACAGACTTTTCGCCTATGGTGGAGATGATATAATAAACGAGGAAAAATATTACTGCCACTACAACCGGTAAACCAAGCCCGCCTTTGCGGATGATAGCCCCCAGCGGTGCCCCGATAAGGAATAAAGCTAAGCAAGCTGCCGATAAAGTAAACTTTTTCTGATACTCGATGATAGACTTACGGATATCTTTCGACACTTCTTTATACCTGTCGTTACGGCCTTTAACCAAATCTTTGATAGACCGTACTTCGTTAGCTGCATTATTTATTACAGATATTTTAGCGTAAACATCCAGCTTCTTTAAATAGTCGGGTTTCACAGGCTCGTAAGGCCTATCCTTTGTTACCTTGTGCGAAAAGTTAAAATATTTATAATAGGCCGACATCAGCCTGAAATTTGAGCGCAGCCCACTATCAACCGCATTTTGGGTCGAATCCCTGAAAAACCTTAATTGCTTAAGGTTCATCATCTGGTAAGCACGCGAAAAATCGCTTTCG
This sequence comes from Sphingobacteriaceae bacterium, assembly GCA_903644075.1. Classification (GTDB taxonomy): domain Bacteria; phylum Bacteroidota; class Bacteroidia; order Sphingobacteriales; family Sphingobacteriaceae; genus Mucilaginibacter. The sequence goes on from CAHJXH010000125.1 coordinate 12,553, forward strand.
CTGGTTCGATGTAATTTAAAGCTCGAAAGATCAAACTTTTGCTCTGTAGCCTTGAACCTGAAACGCGTAAAACGCTGACGCGCATTGCCATTATCGCCGGCTGATTCTTCGTACCGGATACCATCTTTAAGTTTCAACACCAAAAACTTATCATTAGGCGTACGATACATCACGGCTTCTTTGGCAAATGTTACAATATTATTGTTCTGCGCTGCATTGCGCTGATAAATCATAACGCCACGCAAGGTTTGGCCATCCTCATCCTTATGATCAACCCTGATGGTATAACCAGGGAAACTATTATTAAAAACTCCCTCCTTAATCAGGAAACCGGATTTTTGCTGCCGTGCATCCCACAAAAGCGAGTAATACTTAAGGTTGGCAATGGGCAGCATGTAATCAGAAAAAATAAAGGCGGATATAGCCAGAAGGGTTACCACAATAATCATGGGGTACATGGCACGGCGCAGGGAAATACCTGCCGATTTAATAGCCACCAGCTCATAATTTTCGCCAAGGCTGCCATACGTCATGATGGATGACAGCAGCACCGATAAAGGCAGCGCCATAGCCACATTGGTAGCCGATGCATACATCATCAGCTCTAAAATTATATACCACTCAAATCCTTTGCCTATCAGGTCGTCGATGTATTTAAATAAAAATAGCATCAGCAACACAAACATTACGATGAAAAAGGTAACGATAAAAGGCCGTATAAAGGACTTAAGTATTAAGAGGTGTATCTTCTTCACAATGCAAATTTAGCGAATTTTTGGTTGCGCTTAAGCACCCAACACGCTAATAAGGTAGTCGATCTGGTTGTCCCATATCAGCTTGCGCTCTGCAATGGTTTCCTCGGTTGCAAAATCAGTAACGGCTAAAGCCACATCATTGGTTAGCTCATCCTGCACCACTTCCATTTCGAAGTAGCAGGCAGGGTCGTCATCAACCCACTTAAACCGTACCAGCTTATTCTCTTTGGTAAGCAGCAATTTGGCCTTTTGTTCCTCATCATCCCAGGTAAAAGTATAAACCTGGTCGCGCACACTCACACTATCTGCAAACCATTGCATTAGCCCGTTAGCCTCACTAATAAAACTATAAAGTATTCGGGGTGACGATCTTATCTCATACTCAATATGAAATTTCTTCTTCTCAGACATAAGCGGGCCAGTAGTTTAAATTGCTTAGGGGATAAATTTGAACATTTTTTCTAAAGAAAAGTATTTTCTGCTATATTTGCAAACCTTTTTAAGAAAGGGGGCTTGGTTGAGCAATTAGTTATCAACATAATAGCCTCAGATACTTAAAAACCCGGGGGGG
>CAHJXH010000126.1 GCA_903644075.1 Sphingobacteriaceae bacterium
AAATGACCTGGGACAAGCTGACGGAAACAAAAACGACTTAGGCCAGGCAGACGCACAATAATTAACACGAATACAAATAAGACCCTACATAAATAATTCTTAAAAACGACATATCATGAAAAAAGTAATCATAGCAGCAGCAGTAATTTTAACAGCATCTTTTACCGCTTGTACAAAAGATAATAGCGTAAAACCTACTTCGGTTTCAACAAAAAAATTAGCTGATGATGGTAACAAAAATGACCTGGGACAAGCTGACGGAAACAAAAACGACTTAGGCCAGGCAGACGCACAATAATTAACACGAATACAAACAAGACCCCAATCTTAAAAACGACATATCATGAAAAAAGTAATCATAGCGGCAGCAGTAATTTTAACAGCATCTTTTACCGCATGCACAAAAGATAATAGCGTAAAACCTACTTCAGTTTCAACAAAAAAATTAGCTGATGATGGTAATAAAAACGATTTAGGACAAGCCGATGGCAACAAGAATGATCTTGGACAAGCAGACGGACAATAATCAACCTAAACCATAACCATTATATAATTTTTTTTTAAGCACGACACATCATGAAAAAAATAATCATAGCAGCAGTTATCTTAACCGCATCTTTTACTGTTAACGCAAAAGCAAACGATACCCAATCTTCAGTTGCAGTATCAACTGGCAACAAAAACGATCTTGGTCAGGCTGATTTCAACAAGAATGATTTAGGTCAAGCTGACTTCAACAAAAATGATCTTGGTCAGGCTGATTTTAACAAGAATGATTTAGGACAAGCTGATTTCAACAAGAACGATCTTGGACAAGCTGATTTTAATAAAAATGATTTAGGTCAGGCTGATTTCAACAAGAATGATCTAGGCCAGGCTGATGTTAAATAAAGATTTATAACTATAGCATCTCATTTTTTAAAACGATATACCAATGAAAAAAGCAATAATAGCAATCGCAATAATAGCCGTAGCAGCATTAACAACTTTAACTGTAAGCAGTAAAAGCACCGCTGTAAAACCAGTAGAATTAACCAAAGTAAATAGCGGTGATTTTGTAAAGAAAAGTTTTACAGCGCCAAAAAGCGATCTTGCTTCTATAGACTAATTAATTAGTGGGTTACAATCATTTTTTTACTCATGTGCTGCCCGCCCACCTGCATAGAGTAGATATAAATACCGGTAGGTAAATCGCCCATTGAGGCTGTTAATTCGTGATAACCGGCACTCTGATAATCGTCATAAACATTTTTAACGATTGCGCCGGTCATACTGTAAAGCTTAATTTGAACCCTGCCGGCCTGCGATAAACTGAAACCTATTTTAGTATTATCCCTTACAGGGTTTGGATAATTTTGGTTCAAACCTATTAACAATAACTTATCTTCAATAGCCTGGTTTACGGCATCAAACCAAACAAACGCTACTACTTCATTGCCTTGTGGGTTAGGATGAATGTCATCCCCATACAAAGTCCAGTCCCGGCCAAGCGCCTTATTTATATCGGCAACATATAAATTATTATCCTTCGCAATTCTTTTATAAAGCGCGTTAATTTGCTTAATGTACAGGTTGATGGTTTTATTCTGATCGCTTTTCGTATCGTTAAAAAACTGAAGCGTACCTATAATAGGTATCAAATTATTTTTTAAAGATTCGGCCACGTAATACCGCATATTTTTTTCGGTTTCGCTAATCTTCATTCTTTTCTGGTACAAGGCAATGGCATCATTAGCCCCCATTAATATCAGCATAAAACCTGTACGGCCGGCTATTGCCCCCGGGAAACGCACTAAACCTTGCGTAGTTGTTTCGCCTGGTACACCATTATTAGTAATACTTATTATTTTACCGGTATAACAATGTTCAAAATCTGCCTGTAGCGGGGCCTGAAAAGTGCCATGTATACCAAATACAGTGCTTGCGCCAAAAGTGGTAACGTTTATGCTGTCTTTACTGTAAAATTTAGAAGCTGCACTACAGCTCGGCATTTGAGCATACAGCGCGCCTGAAAAGGAAAGAGATATTAATATAATTAGGAGGAGTATCTTCCTGATGCCCATTGTTAATTTGCCGAATTTATTTGTATCAGTAAAATATGATTGTCTACAATGCTATAAACGGATATTTCACTACCCGTATTAACTATCAGGCAAATTAGGTACCAGAGTTTAAGCAATCAGTTTAAATCGGTCGCAAAGATAGGTAATATCTTGGCGCTTAACATATTAAAAGCATGTTAACAAGCTGTTAAACCTACTCCTTTTTTGTCTTTTTACAAAGGGAATATATTTTACGTGGAATAATCAGTAAAATGTTCTACAGCATAAATATATTTGTCGCAAACTTTAAGTTTATGGAACAGATTAAACAATATATCGAACAAAACCGGGAGCGTTTTTTAGACGAGCTTTTCGAACTATTACGTTTCCCGTCGGTAAGCGCCGATCCTAAATACAAAGATTCGGTTTTAAAAACAGCCGATTATGTGGCCGAAAAACTGAAACAAGCCGGTGCCGATAACGTTGAGGTATGCCCTACTGCCGGCTACCCTATTGTTTATGGCGAAAAAATAATTGATGCTACCTTGCCTACCGTATTGGTATATGGCCATTACGACGTACAACCGCCCGATCCATTAGAATTATGGAAAACCCCACCGTTTGAACCAACCGTACGTGATGGTAAAATTTATGCCCGCGGCGCTTGCGACGATAAAGGCCAGTTTTACATGCATGTAAAAGCTTTTGAGCTGATGATGAAAACCGACACGCTGCCTTGCAACATTAAATTTATGATTGAGGGCGAGGAAGAAGTAGGATCAAACAACCTTGGCATATTTGTAAAAGCTAATAAAGAGAAGTTAAAAGCTGATGTAGTATTAATTTCTGATACCTCGATGATCAGCATGGAGAACCCATCATTAGAAACCGGCCTGCGTGGTTTATCATATTTAGAAGTTGAAGTTGTTGGCCCGAACCGTGATTTGCACTCTGGTGTTTATGGTGGTGCAGTTGCCAACCCAATCACTATCCTTACTAAGATGATTGCTTCATTGCATGATGAAAATAATCACATCACCATCCCTGGTTTTTATGATCAGGTTTTGGCGCTGACAGATGAAGAGAAAAAAGCATTAAACAGTGCTCCTTACGATGAGGAAGAATATAAAACCGACCTTGATGTAGCAGAGCTTTGGGGCGAAAAAGGTTACTCAACCTTCGAGCGTACCGGTACCCGCCCTACTCTGGAGGTAAACGGCATTTGGGGTGGTTACATTGGCGAAGGCGCTAAAACCGTGCTACCATCAAAAGCTAATGCCAAAATTTCGATGCGTTTGGTACCAAATCAAACTTCCGCTGAGATCACGAAGATCTTTACTGATCATTTTGAGAAGATAGCGCCAAAATCTGTTAAAGTTACCGTAACCCCTCATCACGGTGGCGAGCCTGTTGTTACACCTACAGATAGCGTAGCTTTCAAGGCTGCACAAAAAGCAATTACAGAATCGTTCGGTAAAGCACCTATCCCAACCCGTGGTGGCGGCAGTATCCCAATCGTTGCTTTATTTGAGGCTGAGCTGGGCATCAAAACTGTACTGATGGGCTTTGGTTTAGATAGCGATGCGCTGCACTCACCAAATGAGAAATACGATATTTTTAACTACTACAAAGGCATCGAAACACTGCCGTTATTCCATAAATATTTTGCTGAACTTAGTAAATAATAACTTTTAGTTAATTTTATTAAAACAAGATGTAAACAATGGTTGTTATATTCATAACTAATTTAATAAAGTTATGGCAACTACCAGAGAAAAATCATCAAGCAAAAGTGACGCCTCAAAAGAGTTGAGAAGTCCAAACACATCGAAACAAGAAAAGAGCGAAGCTGCAAAAAATCTGAGCAGCGGTTCTAAAAAAAGAAGCGGTAAATAACCGCATAAAAACAAGAAAGCCCTGATTTATATCGGGGCTTTCTTGTTTTTAAACCATTTGTGTAGCTATCTTTAGCGCTCGATATGAGTGTTATGCAATGGGATAAGCTGCTATCATCAAAACGATGGGGCAACGAACATAAAAGTTATACAGATCCGGACCTGGCAAGGTCGCAGTTTCAGGTTGATTACGACCGGCTGATATTTTCATCCCCTTTCCGCAGGCTGCAAAACAAAACCCAGGTTTTCCCTTTACCGGGCAGTGTATTTGTACATAACCGTTTGACACACAGCTTAGAAGTTGCCAGCGTTGGCCGCTCACTCGGCCGCATATTTTATAACAAGCTTAAGAAAGAAAACCCGCAGCTCGACGAACAATACCCGCTGATTAGCGAGGTTGGTAATATTGTTGCCGCAGCTTGTATAGCGCATGATATGGGCAATCCGGCTTTCGGCCACTCAGGCGAAAGCGCTATTTCCAATTATTTCATTGAAGGCGAAGGCAAGCAATACAAAGACCAACTTACCGAGCACCAGTGGGCCGATCTAATTAACTTTGAAGGTAACGCCAACGCACTGCGCATTTTAACACACTCATTTACAGGTAAAGGCAATGGTGCATTTGCACTCACCTATTCTACCCTGGCTGCCATTGTTAAATATCCATGCGAAGCTATTGTTGGTGGCGATAAAAGCAAGATATACACAAAGAAATACGGATTTTTTCAATCGGAGAAAGCAGTTTTTGAAAAGATAGCAGTAGAACTGGGACTGGCTCAGGCACAAGAAGATCCAATCAAATATAAAAGACATCCGCTGGTTTACCTGGTTGAAGCTGCCGATGATATTTGCTATAATATCATCGACCTGGAAGATGCCCACCGCCTCAAAATACTTACTTATGAACAGGTTGAAGCGCTTTTACTTCCGCTTTGCGAAAGCCCTACATTACCAGATAAATTAAAGGCCGATTTTGGCGACGACGATGCCAAGGTAAGCTTTATGCGGGCAATTGCAATTGGCAAGCTCGTTACGGCTTGCTCTGAGATCTTTTTCAACAACCAGGAAGAAATTTTGAAAGGCGACTTTAACAAGAGCCTAACAGATGTATTGCCCCACAATTTAGCTGTTGCATGGAAAGCAATTGAAACTATATCGATTAAAAAAATCTATAACTACCATTCGGTAATAGAAATTGAAGTTGCCGGTTATAAAGTAATGGGTGGGCTTTTAGAAGAATTTATCCCGGCCTTAATTAATAACGAAAGCAAATACCATAAAAAACTGGTGAACCTCATCCCTGCGCAGTTTATTAATGAGAAAGACGACCTGTACTCTAAAATACAAAGTGTGCTCGATTTTGTATCGGGCATGACAGATATTTACGCCGTTGAAATGTACCGGAAGATAAAAGGGATCTCCTTCCCATCTATACACTAAAACGTTCACATTTGGCCAGAAAGTCGTCGGCGGCGTCGGCACCTATTCCGGGCGCGTCTGAGATGTGCAGGTGATAACCATCATAGCTAACCCCGCCAATGCATGGGTCTTCCAGGTGGCCGAGCATGCAGGTATCCATATCGTAAAAATGGATGTTCGGGCTGGCGTACACAAAATGCAGTTTAGCACTTAGGGCAATCCTGCTTTCGAGCATACCTCCCATCATGCACGGGATGCCTTTGGCTGCAGCTTCATCATGGATTTTTTTAGCTTCGAGAATCCCTCCCGATTTGGCCATTTTAATATTAATATAATCGCATGAACCGCTGTTGATCTGCCTGCGGACATCATGATGGTTATATACGCTTTCGTCAGCCATAATTTTTACCGGCGAAAGTTTCATCAAATCGGGTAAGCGATCATCATACCAGGTACGCATGGGTTGTTCGCAAAATTCAACATCCAACTCTCCCATTCCCTGTAAGGCATATACCGCATCATCAAAACTCCAGCCCTGGTTGGCATCAATACGGATTTTCAGATCATCACCAACAGCTTTACGGATCTGGCGGATACGCTCTATATCTTCCTTCGCATCTTTACCCAACTTCACTTTTAATATGGTAGCTCCAAGTTGTTTAAATTCGATAGCCCGTTGAGCCATATATTCCGGGGCAGCTATGCCGATGGTAATATCAGTTTCTACTTCTCTCCGTTCGCCTCCCAGAAATTTAAAGAGTGGTAAACCTGCATTTTTAGCAGCAATATCATACAATGCAATATCAAAAGCGCTTTTTATCGTGGTGTTTCCGGCGGTGAAGCTGTGCAATTGCTGCATGCGTGCAGGTATATCGAGCGCATCTTGTCCTTTCCATAACCGGGCAAATTCCTTGGCCATTACCAGGCAGGTATCCTGCGTTTCGCCGACTATCATCGGGAAGGCAGAGCATTCGCCCACGCCGTAAATACCGGCATCGGTATGCACGCGGATAAAAGTATTCTGTGCCGAATCCATGGTGCCGGTAGCAATGGTAAAGGGTTCCATTTTAATGCTGAAACGGTAAATATCAATGCCGGTAATTAAAATTTGTTGCTGTGCCACTGTCAGTATTGTGTTAAACTATGTATGCAAACGCTAAAATACAATAAGTAATGCCTTTTGCAGTTTATAATGCTTTGTACATTAACACAATTAATTTATATTTGCGTTACTACAAGATAATATTTACAAATTCTCATTTTTACTTGCCGGGTGCTCTACGCAACCAAATGCATTAAAAACGAACAAATTATAAGCTTTAAAGATTTACATGGCGTCACTTACTAAGCCGGTTTCTGAATTCGACTACAATTCAACCAGAAACAAACTGATCCTGTCTGAATACGGTCGCAACGTACAGAACATGGTTAAATATATTGTTGAACTACCCACCATAGAAGAACGTAACCGTTACGCACAGGTTGTAATAGACCTGATGGGTTTCCTGAACCCGCACCTGCGCGATGTTGCCGACTTTAAGCACAAGCTTTGGGACCACCTTCAAATTATATCTAACTACCAGATCAATGTTGATGCGCCTTATCCGCCACCAGAACCAGAAGTACTGGCTGCCAAACCGGCTCCATTAAGATACCCTAACCAACGGATCAAGTACAAGCACTATGGCAAAACCATTGAATTAATGATGGAGAAAGCCAAAAGTATTGATGAACCTGCACGTAAGCAACACATGGTACAAGCCATAGCCAACTTCATGAAAATGGCTTATGTACAATGGAACAAAGATTCGGTAGCTGATGAAAGCATTATATCAGATCTGAAAGCAATGTCGAACGGTGAGTTGACGCTGGAAGAAAACGTTAACCTTAACCGTGTTGAATACCGTACACCGCCGCCTAATAATAACAACCGCGGCCGTACCAATAACCAGAATAACAACCCGCGTAATAACAATAATCCACGCAGTAATAACAACAATCCGCGTAGCAACAACCAGAATAATAACAATAATAACAACAACCGTAACCGTAATATGGGCGGTAAGAAATATTAATTCTCGGTTAGCGCCTTGGTAGTTTAAGCTTCTTTAACGTAACTTAGCGGCTGCTTATGCGGCATATTTATCCATTTTACGGGCGCTATGCCTCGTACTGGCATAGATCATGTATAGGCAAACCTAACGTTAAAGAAGATACATGAAGAACGCATTTGTTATACAGGGCGGCAAACCGCTTAAAGGAGAAATTATACCACAAGGGGCTAAGAATGAAGCATTGCAGATCCTGTCTGCTGTGCTTTTAACCAGCAAGCCTATCACCATCAGCAACATACCAGATATTGTTGACGTTAAGAAGCTAATCGAGCTGCTTGGCGATATGGGTGTTACTGTAGAACAACTGTCTGAAGACACTTATAAGTTCGAAGCCAAAAACATAAACACAGATTTTTTCCAGTCAGAAGAGTTTAAAGCTAAAGGTGGTAGCCTCCGCGGATCAATCATGATCGTGGGCCCGCTGCTCGCACGTTTTGGCAAAGCATCGATCCCTAAACCGGGTGGCGATAAAATTGGCCGCCGCCGTTTAGATACCCACTTCCTGGGTTTCGAAAAATTGGGTGCCCGCTTTGATTACAATCCAGATAATGGTTTTTACAATGTAGATGCCAGCGATCTGAAAGGTACTTATATCCTCTTAGACGAAGCTTCTGTAACCGGTACTGCAAACATAGTAATGGCAGCTGTTTTGGCTAAAGGAACTACCACCATTTACAACGCAGCCTGCGAACCCTACCTGCAACAGCTTTGCAAAATGCTGAACCGCATGGGTGCCAAAATTACCGGCATAGGCTCAAACTTGTTAACCATTGAAGGTGTAACCGAACTGGCTGGCACCGAACATCGCATGCTGCCGGATATGATCGAAATTGGCTCTTTCATAGGTCTGGCTGCTATGACAGGTTCTGAGATCACCATCAAAGATGTTCATTACAATGAGCTGGGGATTATCCCAGATACCTTTAAACGCCTGGGTATTAAAATGGAACTGCGTGGCGATGATTTATTTATCCCAGCACAGGAACATTACGAGATTGAAAGCTTTATCGATGGCTCGATCATGACCATTGCCGATGCACCATGGCCAGGCTTTACTCCCGATTTAATTAGCATTATACTGGTTGTTGCTATCCAGGCTAAAGGTTCGGTATTAATTCACCAAAAGATGTTCGAGAGCCGTTTGTTCTTCGTGGATAAATTGTTGGATATGGGCGCACAGCTAATCCTTTGCGATCCGCACCGTGCTACCGTTATAGGTTTAGATAACAAGGTAAAACTTCGCGGTATCTCCATGACCTCGCCGGATATCCGTGCGGGAGTTTCATTGCTCATCGCAGCTTTATCCGCACAAGGCCAGTCAACCATTTACAATATTGAGCAAATTGAGCGTGGCTATCAGCATATCGATACCCGTTTAAAAGCATTGGGTGCAGATATCACACGCATTTAATTAAAAAAAACATATAAAAAAGCCGCTTTAAGTATTTAAAGCGGCTTTTTCTTTGATATTATGTTGGAGCGTAATATCAATTTTAGAATTTTAATTAAGTAGTACCGAACTTCCCCAGTAATTGGTTAGGGGTTGTGTAGCGGTATTGGTGTAAACTGACTTACCATCGCCGTTGTAAACGTTAAGCGTTAGCTTTTGCTGATGATCTAAAGATGTTATAAAAACTTGTAGTATGTAACCTGTACTATAAGTAAACACCGCTTTTGGTGATGCACTCACCACGTTAAACATCCTATATTGATCGGGCATACCATAGGCCACCTGGCAGTTATCACAGTCGACAGTAATATAGCCCTGGTTTTTCGCAGCAATTGTAGTTGGTTCAATCGTATGTTTCTTACAGCTGGCTAATAAGAGAATGAACGGAATTGATTGTTTAAGAAATTTCATGTGATAATAGGTGGAGTTAAATGAGATAGTTGCACTACAGGACGCAATTATAAAGCCACTAATTAAAATACAGGATAACAGGCGTTTCAAACACCTCACCAATGTTTATTTTTATCAGCTATTTTAATTTTCTATATATCCCACTATTAATGAGCAACTTATTGCCCAAAACACCCCAAATTAAAACATATTTATTAGCATAATGCCGCTCATTATAATCATCAGTCCGTCTTCAATAATGGTAACAGTGCTCATGGGCAAGTTAAATACCGAACCTAAGCAGGCGCAACGGATAGTCTTTTTGTTCAACACGCTTTGCAATACGCCGATGATGCTTACCGTCATCACTATAATGGTAACCACATTGGTAATAACCGGGTTCAAATTCAGGGCGTAGCTTAAACCTAAGGCAAGTTCAATCAGGGCGTAAAGGTATCCCCAGGTTTTAAACTTACGGGCAACCACATCGTACATGGCGTAGCTATCGGCAAAACCATCCAGATCCAGCATTTTAAAGAAAGAGAAGATCAGGAAAAAGCCTGCCATAAATACCTGCATGGCCAGCATCCAATCAAAACCTAAAGCTGTTGACCCTGCTATTAACGAGATCGTCAGAATATAGCCGAAGATTAATAAAATTGGCTTGTAAGTAGCTGCCCAGCTTTTAGGTTGATCCTCAATAGCTGGCATAGTAATATGAGCTTCGCTTAACTGGTATTTTGGATAATCCTTCAGCGAGTTTTGTAGTGCCGATGTTGCTACGTGCTGATCCATGGTTACATGGGCTTCGCCAGCCGATAGGTTAATGTCTACCTGTTTTACGCCTGGTACACCAGAGAGCAGCGTTTGTACTTTATATTCGCAACCGGCGCAGGTCATGCCGGTTACCTGATAGGTATGTTCCATTGTTTAATTTATTGATACTACAAATTTACAGCACGAGGCAGCCCATCACATTATAATATTTAAGGATAGCTTTATAACATTTACAGTTCTTCTATATTACGGCGTTTGTTAGATTTTATAGCTTTAAAATAGCCAGGCGTTAAACCCGTCACCTTTTTAAACTGGCTCGATAAATAAGCTGTACTGCTGTAACCCATTTGATGAGCAATTTCAGCCAAACTCAATTCGTCGTAAATAAGCAACTCTTTAATCCGCTCTATTTTTTGGTTGATGTAGAATTTCTCTATCGTGCTGCCAACTACTTCAGAGAACAGGTTGCTAAGGTAGTTATACTCATAAGGCAGTTCGCGGGTCAGGTGATCTGATAAATTAACCTCCAACGGTCCCTTACTATAGTGAACCAGTTGAATTATCAGGTTCTTGATCTTTTCTACCAGGCGGCCTTTCCGGTCGTCTATCAGTTCGAAGCCTAAATGGTGCAGGTGTTTATCAAGTATCGTTAATTGATCGGCATCAGGGTTTTCAGAAATCTCCACTTCACCTAACTCAATATTTTCAACATGGTAACCTTGGGTTTTTAATAGTTGGTCTACCGCCATAATGCAGCGTTTACAAACCATGTTTTTAATGTGCAACGTACTCATAAATTGTAAACGTAAAGGTACAATTATCTAAATACGGATTTCTTAATTAACTTTAGCTCGAACCAACAAAGCCAGATGCCATATAGAAACCGCAAGCCAACGTACGGAAACTTTATTTTAATTTTTGTGGGGATCAAGATCCTCTTCAATCTGCTTGCCATTTCACACTTTGGCTTTCACCGGGATGAGCTGCTGCACATGGCCCTTGGCGATCATTTGGACTGGGGGTATAAAGAAGTGCCACCTTTTATTGCATTTCTGGCAGGCATTATAAACCATGTATTTGGCAGTTCGGTAGCGGCTACGCGTATTTTTCCTACCCTGTTTGCTGCCATGATGGTTTGGTTTACCGGCAAAATGGTGGTTGAGTTTGGCGGTCGCCGTTTGGCCATTACTGTAGCTTGTTTAACCCTCATATTCTCCCCTGCTTTCGCAGCCAGCGATTACCTTTTCCAGCCCGTGATATTCGATCAGTTTTGGTGGCTGGTAACGGTTTGTTTACTGGTTAAATACTTAAACACCCGCAACGTTAACTATATGTACCTGGTAGGTGCGGCTGTTGGCCTTGGTATACTAACCAAATACACCATGATATTTTTTGTGGTGGCTTTAGTTATTGGTTTATTGATCAGCAAACAACGTAAAGTACTTTGGAGCAAACCATTTTTAATTAGTGCGCTCATAGCCTGTGTTATTGTGCTGCCCAACTTTATATGGCAAATAACCCATCACATGCCGGTATTTACCCATATGTCGGCTTTGCAAAAATCTCAGCTCGATAAAAACGATCCTATCGATTTTATTAAACAACAGTTTCTGGTACATGGCGTAGGCATATTTGTATGGGTAATTGGCTTGTTGTGCCTATTCGCTTCTTACAAGCTGCGCAAGTACATGTTTTTAGGCATTGCTTATTTAGTGGTATTCGCCTTTCTGTTAAAGATGAATGGCAAGGCCTATTACCTGTTCCCGGCCTACCCCATGTTGTTTGCAGCAGGTGCTTACATGATTGAGCGTTGGGTAAAAACAAGCTGGCGCATTTTACGGGGGGCTATTATTGTGTTTCTTACCCTGCCGAACCTCATCCTTTTTCCTATTGTACTGCCCTTTCTTACGCTAAATGAAACATTAGCCTACACCAAATGGGCTATGAAAAAAATGCCTGACGCAAATTTCATAGTAACCTGGGAAGATAAAAAACAACACCCGCTTACCCAGGATTATGCAGACATGTTGAGTTGGGAAGAAATGGTTGCTAAAACAGCCAAAATATACTTCAGTTTATTGCCCGAAGAACAATCACACACTATCATATTTGCCGATAACTATGGCGAAGCAGGTGCTTTTCAGCACTATGGCCCTAAGTATCATCTACCAACCATTGTTTGTTTAAGCAGCAGCTTTGCATTATGGGCCCCCGCCAGCATAGCTCCGCAAAATATTATTTATGTGAGTGATGATAAAGATGTAAGCGACCTGAAACCCATATCAGCCAGTATTGAACTAAGAGATGAAATAACCAACCCATTGGCCCGCGAATATGGTACTGGTATATTCTTACTTAAGGGCATGAAACCTGCTATAACCAAAATTTATGAAAAAAGCTTAAAACAAAAACTGTCGGAATGAATTATTGGATGTGCAGGTGTGCTAATATGCAGATGTGCAAATGAAAACCAATTCTGTTAATTCTTTAATTCAGATAATTCTGATTCAGAAACTATGCGCGGACTAAAAACTATTATATTTTTAATCATTTCCAATACCTTTATGACGTTTGCCTGGTATGGGCATTTGAAATTTAAGGATTATTCCTGGGGGAAAAATCTAGGCTTATTTGCCGTTATATTGATTAGCTGGGGTCTGGCCTTTTTCGAATATTCTTTCCAGGTACCCGCCAACAAAGCTGGTTACAAAGGCGATGGTGGCCCTTACAGCTTGGTACAGCTTAAAACCATTCAAGAGGCTATTACGCTTACCGTATTCATGATCTTCACCACGGTATTCTTCAAAACAGAACGGTTGGGCTGGAATCACTTGGTTGGTTTTGGGTTGATTGTTTTGGCAGTGTTTGTGATATTTAAGAAATGGTAAGTCTTCAATGTGCTAATTTGGCAATTTGTTGATTTGTTAATGGCCTATCCGCTTTGTCATTCTGAGCGATAGCGAAGAATCTTCTTCGCCCTGTAAAGCAGTAATGCGTAGCGAAGAAGATTCTTCACTACGTTCTGGATGACAAAAATAAAAGCACCTTTGACACGGAGTAATAAAACAAGAAAAGGTGTCATGCTTTCGCATAACACCTTTTCTTAAATCATTTGCACATCTGCATATCAACACATCTGCACATCAATCCCTATCCGGCCATTGCGTTAATAATATCATACTGGGTAATGATCTCGATTTTACCATTTTCGTCTTCAACCAGTACTGCGATGTTTTCGCGGTTAATCATTGACGAAATTTTATCGATCGAGGTATTGAGATCAACAAATGGGAACGGCGTAGTGGTAATGGTTTTTACCGGGGCCGATTTTAGCGCGCCGTTTTCTAACAGGGCATCCAGAATATCGCTTTCGGTTATCTTACCAATTACCATACCTTGTTGCGTTACCGGTATCTGCGAGATGTTTAACGTTTTGATGGTATTTATAGCCTCAAGAACGGTTTTTTCCGAGTCAATGGTAACAATCTCTGATGTTTCTTTTTTCTTGATGATATCTCGTGCTGTCAACTTTTCGTCTTTCAAGAAACCACGTTCGCGAAGCCAGTCTTCATTATACATTTTGCCCAAGTAACGGGTACCGTGATCGGGGAAAATAATAACAACCACATCGCCTTCTTTAAACATATCCTTCATTTGCAGCACACCTGCAACTGCCAAACCTGTAGAGTTACCTACAAAAATGCCTTCGCGCAGGGCAACCTCACGGGTCATCAGGGCAGCATCTTTATCGCT
>CAHJXH010000127.1 GCA_903644075.1 Sphingobacteriaceae bacterium
GCTTTTCTTCGTTTTCGTTCCCTCGTTTCGGGAGTGCAAAGGTAGAAAAGCTTTTCTGTTTTCCAAATTTTATTTTCAAATAATTTGGAAAATTTTTCGAGGGTTTCTATATCACTTATCTTCTTCTCAAACCCCGGTATCGAGCTTTAAAACTCTTTACTTTACCTTTCTAACTCTTTAATGAACAACCCGCTTTTCCTTTCCTGGCGGGCTGCAAAGATGAGGATTATTTTAGTTTCTCGCAAATTTTATTTCGCTTTTTTTGAAACTCTTTTACTCTCTTTAATCTTCAATGAACGCCCCGCTTTCTCATTTGCGGGTTACAAATATACACCGTTTTTACAGATGTGCAAAAACAAATTCCCCTTTCTTTTGTAAGCCTTTGTAAGTGTCTGAAAATTAGCAGATATAACGCATCACTTATTTACGTTGGTATCCTTTCAACTCTCCATTATAAGTAATTCGTATCTTTGAAATGTATATGGATAACCTGCATTTCCCCGAAAACTTCCTGGATGACCTGGCGCAAGCGCCCGGTTTTGATCGCGAAAACTTTGTAAAAGCTCATCAATTGGTTGCTGCCCCTACCTCGGTTCGCATCAATCCGAATAAAAAAGCCTCTTTTATTAATGCACAACCTGTACCGTGGTGCCAGGATGCTTACTATTTAAATGAGCGCCCGTCCTTTACTTTCGACCCATTATTTCATGCGGGGAGTTATTATGTGCAGGAAGCATCGTCTATGTTTATAGATACAATTATGCGCCAGATCAGGAAAATCGAGCCGGAAGAATCTTTTAAAATTCTCGATCTGTGTGCCGCGCCTGGTGGTAAAAGTACTTTACTGGCATCAACAATGACCGAGGATGACCTGTTAGTTGCCAATGAAATCATTAAAACCCGCGTACCGGTACTTACCGATAATTTAACGCGCTGGGGAAATGCTAATACAATAGTTACTAATAATGACGCGAAAGATTTTGGTCGCTTGCCCGGATTTTTCGATGTAATATTAATTGACGCGCCCTGCTCTGGTTCGGGTATGTTTAGAAAAGATCCTGCGGCGATGAATGAATGGTCGGAAGGGAATGTAAAACTTTGCCACCAACGGCAGGAACGGATATTGGCCGATGTATACCCTGCGCTAAGAGAAGACGGATACCTTATATATAGCACCTGTTCTTATTCGGTAGAAGAAAATGAAAATATTCTCGACTGGCTTTGCGAGACCTTCGGGATGGCAAGTGTACGTATTAATATAAATAGCGATTGGGGTATTGTAGAAACCCAGAGCGCCGCACATAAAGCTTGGGGTTATCGTTTTTATCCGGATAAGATAAAGGGCGAAGGCTTGTTTGCATCCTGTTTGATTAAGCGAACGGAAGCCCCCAAGGCCTCAACTCATAAAAACAAGTTTCAGAAACTGAATTTTAAAGAGATTGATCCGCTGAGACCATATATAAAGGATAGCGAAAATTATCACTTTTTTAAAGTTGCCGATGATTGGCTGGTAATCCCGGATGTGCATCGTGACAGCATGCTGGCTTTACAAGATAAACTGTATATTAAAAAGTCGGGCGTGCGGATTGGTAAACTGGCAGGGCGCGATTTGATCCCAGATCATGAGTTGGCATTAAGCCTTATTATTAATAAAGAAGAATTTCAGGAAACAGAGCTGACTGAAGACCAGGCCATCGCTTATTTACGCAGAGATAATATAGAGATAGAAATTACCCTAAAAGGCTGGAGCTTGATGACGTATAAAGGTGAGCCTTTAGGATGGGCGAAATTATTACCAAATAGGATTAATAATTATTACCCGAAGGAGTTGCGCATTATGACCTCTCCCCAACCCTCTCCAAAGCAGAGGGAGTAAGAACTTTGCTTCAACATATTCATTGTATATAGTATTTGTTTAAAGTCCTCTCCTTCGGGGAGGATTTAGGAGGGGTTAATATTCCCCCGTACTCAGCATCACCAGCGTACAAGCAGATAAAGTTTCTATCCCTTTCTCTCTCGCCATTCTTCGCAGTTCTCCATTTTCTGTTCCTGGGTTAAAAATAATCCGTTTGGGATTGGTTGCCAGGATATAATCATATAACGCAGGTTGGTTTTGCGGGCCAACGTATAAAGTAATGGTATCAATATCATCGTGGATAGTTTCGGGCTTTTCAATTTCCACACCTGCTGCTTCGCCGGTTTTAATGCCTACATTCACTATAGTATGCCCGGTGCGCACTAAGCGGTTAGCCGCCAGGTAAGCATATCGTGTAGTATCGGGCGTTGCACCCAGTATCAATGTTTTTTTATCAGCCATAATATTAATATAATCAAATATCGCGCCGTGGGTTTAAATAGATGTCTGCCGGGTGTAAAACCATGTAACAGAAAAGTTTAATTTTAGTCTATCAAAAATAGTTTCAATTTATTTAAAATGTTCCCGAACCACAATCGTCTTCTCTACTAAAGGAGATTACAATTGGTTACAACAGCCCTGATGCCCGAAGATAAAAACAGCCATACACTTAATACCATTAAAGCGTATGGTAAAAGTCTGCTGGCTTTTATCCGCAGGCGGGTTAAGAACGATGCCGATGCCGAAGACATTCTGCAGGATGTGTGGTACCAGTTTAGTTCTGTAGTGAATGCCGAACCTATAGCGCAAACAGGTGCATGGTTATATAAGGTAGCGCGCAACAAAATAACGGACAAGCATAAAAAGCGCTCGGAATCATTATTAGAAGATTTGTTTATTGACAATGGAGACGAAAACGATGAGGGCACAGACTTCACAGCGATTTTAATGCCCGAAACCAGCACGCCTGAAACAGAATACATGCGCAACTTATTTTGGGACGAACTATTTATTGCACTGGACGAACTGCCGGAAGAACAAAAGCAAGCCTTTGTATGGCACGAACTGGACGATCTATCTTTCCAGGAAATTGCTGAACTGACCGGTGAGCCTGTGCAAACCCTGGTATCGCGCAAACGCTATGCGGTATTACACCTACGCAAACGACTGAAACAATTGTATGAAGACATTACAAAATATTAAAGATTAAAAACATGAAAAGAGTATTTTTTGAAGGACCTGCGAGGTTCATATTTATCCCGATAGCAGTGGCAGCCTTTCTGTCGCTCATCAGCTTAGTAGTAATGCAGTTATGGAACCATTTATTGCCCGATATATTCCATGTGGGTGTAATTACATTTTGGCAGGCCATGGGCTTGTTTATATTAAGCAAGATCTTATTTGGTTTTGGTAAAGGCGGAGGCCGTTTTGGCAGGCCGGGTGGCGGCGCACCATGGATGCGCAAACGCATGGAAGAAAGGTTCAAAAACATGAACCCCGAAGAAAAGGCCCGCTTTAAAGAACAAATGAAAAAACGCATGTGCAGCCCGCGCGGTTGGAGAGATTTTGATTGGGACGATGAGCACACAACCGAAAAATCAACCCCAAATGTTTAACAATAGATTAGCCACGTTATGAATATACTGGTGTTTAAAACAAGTGTTACGCAGGCACAACAAGTTAGTAAGGTAAAAACCTTACTAACTTCTATCCCTAATATTATTAAATGGAATTTCGATCTGGACGATCCGGAAAATATCTTGCGGGTTATTGCCGATCAGTTATCGCCGCGACAAGTTGAATCTGTTCTACAAACGGCGGGTATCAACTGCCAGGAACTGGATGATTAAGCTTCGGCTTTAAGCATGTGCTTGCTGATCAATTCAAAATCGGCCTTATCGATTTCAAAAAAACCAAAGCGAAAGGGATAACCCCAGGACTGCTTATTTTTGATAAAATCGAGATCGGGGATAAGCGATACTATCGGGGTTTCATTACAATCATAAAACTTGATGTTTCTTCTGTAAGGAATAAAGCTTTCCGTCATTTTATGCTGATAAATTTCGTCGTCAGTCACCTGACCAATAGCGGTAAAGGCCTGGCATTTCACATCGCCCTCTACAGTTTGTTTGGATGAATAAATAATGATCCAATCACCCGGGCTCATTCTTTTGAGCGGAGCTTGACTACCATGATTTATTTGTATAAAGCCACCGGTAACACCACCCAAGGCATGATCTTTTGATACAACGGTTATCCAATATTTTTGAATACCCGCCATTATCCGTTGATAATCTTAGTTAAGATGGCTATTTGCCCTGCATGATAAATTTGATGCTGGATAAACCCATCCACCAGTTCGGCATGGGTAGTAACCGGTTCGCCGCCACGCTCATCGTTAATGGGTTCGTCCCATTGGTCAGCAGGTAGGTTGCGGATTGCTTTTACCAGGTTTACGTTTACCAGTTTCAAATCCGAGATCCACAGTTTCCAGGTTTCTTCATCAGGCGTTCCCGGCGGAGGCCAATCGCCGCTTACGGGTTTGCCTGCTGTTTTACCGTTTAAACGATCAAGCACCTCTTCTGTCCAGCTGAACATGTGCAATATAATTTCGGCAATGGTGTGTGCAGCTTTGGCCGGGCGTTCAAAGGCAGCTTCGAAACTCACATGTTCTATGATCGTATATATAGGTGTACCGTACCATGGCTCGCCATATAATATGTTATCTAATTTCTTTTCTAATATTTCGGCAGTAGTACTCATTAGTTTAAAAATTTAAATGCCGCATCGGCACAGTTGATACCATCTATCGCAGCAGAAATAATGCCACCGGCATAGCCTGCCCCTTCGCCACACGGAAATAAACCGGCAACCTGCGGGTGCTGCAACGTCTCTTTATCCCTCGGCACTTTTACCGGCGATGACGTGCGCGACTCTACCCCTACCAATATGGCTTCGTTAGTGTAATAACCTTTCATCTTTTTGCCGAAAACAGGCAGCGCTTTCTGTAAACGCTGATGAATCCAATCGGGTAATACGTTTACCAGATCAACACTTTTACAACCGGGTAAATAAGAATTTGTTGGCAGATCACGTGATACACGGCCTTCTACAAAATCAATCATCCTTTGTGCGGGGGCAACTAAATTACCACCACCAGCTGTGAAGGCCAGCTTTTCTATATCGTGTTGAAAGTTCAGCAACCGGAAAGGATCATCATCCCGCCCCGGTACATCTTCTAAATTCACTTGTACTACCGTACCCGAGTTGGCGAAAGGATTATTCCGTTTCGATGGGCTCCAGCCGTTAACTACAATTTCGTTATGGTCTGTTGCGCAGGGCGCGATGATACCGCCGGGGCACATACAGAACGAAAACACCCCGCGATCATCCACCTGCTCTACCAAACTGTAATATGACGGCGGCAGGTACTCGCCCCTAACTTCACAGTGATATTGCGCCTGGTCGATAATTTGCTGCGGATGTTCAATCCGTACACCCAGTGCAAATGCCTTGGCTTCTATCAATATATTCTGGCGGTGCAGCATCTCAAACACATCGCGCGCCGAGTGGCCTGTTGCCAGGATCACTGCTTTGGCCTCCAACTTTTCGCCCGATGAAAGTTCGACACCTTCTATTTTACTGAAGTTCACCAACAGGTTAATCACTTTGGCATCAAACTGTACTTCGCCGCCTGCATTCTCGATGGTTTCGCGCATGGCGGTGATGATCTGCGGGAGTTTGTTGGTGCCGATGTGCGGGCGGGCATCTACCAAAATATCTTCGGTAGCGCCATGGTCGGTAAATACTTTAAGTACTTCGTTTACATCACCGCGTTTAGTTGAGCGGGTGTAGAGTTTACCGTCTGAATAGGTTCCTGCACCGCCTTCGCCGAAGCAATAGTTTGAGTCGGGGTTAACCAGGCCTTGTTTGTTAATATTGGCTAAATCGCGGCGGCGTTGTTTTACATCTTTACCACGCTCCAGCACAATTGGTTTCATACCTTGTTTAATACATTGCAAAGCGGCGAATAATCCCGCCGGGCCTGCTCCTATAATAATAACAGGGCGGGCATCTTTAACATTGGGGTAATTGATAACCTGGTGCTCTTGCGGAACAGGCTCATTTATATAAGCACGAACCTGCATGCGATAAACTACTTTACGGCCGCGGGCATCGATAGATCGCTTTAATATTTTAATCCCGGTGATTTGTTGTGCTTGTGTTTTTAGCGCTGTTGCTGCAATCAGCTTTAAGGCTTCAATATCTTCATGTTGTTCGGGCGAACAAACGATTTCGGTCTCTTTTATCATATCCTAGTGCCGGGTTTTTATCCCGGATGATGCAAAGTTAGTAAAATCAGATTTATTGCTGCAAAAGTGTTCGGGCATGTACGCTTGGTGTACGGTACCGTACGGTTTCAATTGTCATTTCAAAATAAATAAACTGATTATCAATAACTTATACAGTTGGTGCCAAAATTGGCATAGGGTATACATCAAACAAACAATGTCATGATCGCAGAAAATAGTTTATTACGGATTTGGGAAGGTTGCAAAGTGAACGACCGTAAACAACAGGAATTATTATATAAAGTGTTAGCTCCCAAAATGCTTGCCGTGTGCATGCGCTACACTACAGACCGTGATGAAGCACAGGATGTTTTACAGGAAGGCTTTATCAAGATCTTTAAAAATCTGCATAATTACCGTGGAGAAGGCAGCCTGGAAGGATGGATCCGCAGGATAATGACACATACCGCTATCTCTCGCTATCGCAAACTGAAACCAATGATGCTGAGCGAAGAAATTTCTGAAAACAGCGTACCTTGCTACGCATCGAACCAAAACAATAAAATGGAAGCCCAGGAACTGATGACCATCATTCAGCAATTGCCGGGCAACTATCGTTCTGTTTTTAATCTATATGCCATTGAAGGTTACAGTCACCAGGAAATAGGCACCATGCTGGGTATTACAGAACTATTATCGCGCACTACCCTGCACCGTGCCCGTGGCATTTTGAAAAAGAAAGTTTTACAGTTAGAGGCATATCAAGCCAACTAATCTATAGTTATTAAACTTAACATATAGTAAACAAGAATGGGTTATTTAACTGTAAATGAGAATAAATAGTTAAACTATATAACTTCTTTTTATTTTTGATCGACTAATAAATGTTATCATCAATGAAAAAAGTTTTACCTGCACTTGCGCTCGTATTAGCGCTATTCTCGTCTTGTACTAAGTCTACTCAATTAGATCCTGAGCCAAAGAAATACGATGTTACTTTCTCTGTAGCTGACTTTGCCCAAAGTGCTAGTACATTATCAACAGATCATCCCAAAACAACTTTAGCGATTGGCGACACACTGAAGAACTATGCGGATAATCTTTATTACCGCATTTATAACTCAGCCGGTGTTATGGTAAATTCTATTGACCAAGCTAGTACATTAGCGACATTTGGAACCATTTCTGATAAATTACCTGCCGGTACTTACAATGTTTTCTTTGCTGCTGCAAAAGGAACTTTGTATCCTTCTTCGGCACAATCCATCTTTAATAATGCAGTCTATTCCACCGGCTCGACTGCCTGGAGTGAAACTTTTGTTAAGGTATTACCCATTACAATAGCAACAACCGCTGTAACGCAAGCCGTTAAATTAGACAGGGTAGTTGGTGGGCTTCAAGTTACTTTACAAGATGCTATACCGAGCAATGCAGCAAAAATATCTTTAGTATATCAGTTAGAAAGCACATTTCTATATATGAATAATACTAATACCATTTACCCTAGTAATTCAATCACTAAAGATTTCCCTTTAACTACTACGGATATTGGCCAAAAGAACAAGACTTTTTTAATGTATATCGGCAACACAGTAAGTACATCATCTGTTATTATAAGAGCTTACGATAGTAATAATGGCTTAATAGTAGAAAAAACAATACCAAATGTGAGATGCTATAAAAATCAAAAAACATCTTTAACCGGTTCATTATTCCCATCAACACCAAATACTTCTTTAGGCTTTACAGTTACAGTTAACCCTACATGGGATACACCAACAAGCCCTGTTATACCTTTTACCATTTAATTCTAAAGCACATATTAAACAGAAAAGCCGACGTAATAATTACGTCGGCTTTTCTGTTTTACAATATAATTACTTGTGGCTGCTACCCATGTAAAACACCAACTCCCCACCATTGGTAATGTCGCTGTGTTTAATGGTTAAGCCGGTAAGCGGTTGGCCATTTAAAGTCATCTTTTGGATGTAAACGTTTTTATCGCTTTGGTTTTTTACGTTGATGGTAAACGTTTTGCCATTGTCCAATTTAATAACCGCATTATTAATAGCCGGACTACCGATCGAATACTCATCAGATCCCGGCGCTACCGGGTAAAAACCAATGGTGCTGAAAATATACCAGGCGCTCATCTGGCCGGTATCATCATTGCCACCTAAACCATCGGGCGCTGGTCCGTACATCTTTTTCAGGATCATACGGATACGTTCCTGGGTTTTCCAGGGCTTATCAGTCCAGTTATATAAATAGGCTACATGGTGACTTGGCTCGTTGCCGTGTACGTAGTTACCGATAATACCATCGCGGGTAATATCTTCGGTCTCGGCAAAAAACTTATCCGGCAATTGCATGGTGAATAGCGAGTCGAGGTATCTTACCACACGTTTATTACCACCCATCAATTCTATTAATCCTTTTGGATCTTGCGGAGCAAACAAGGTATAGTTCCATGAGTTACCTTCAATAAAGCCCTGGTTAATGGTAGTCAGCGCATCGAAGTTTTTGCGGAAGGTACTATCTGCCAGTTTAGGGCGCATAAAACCAACTTTAGGGTCGTACACGTTTTTATAGTTTTGTGAGCGTTTAATAAACTCTTCGTAAATATCGTTGCGGTTTAGTTTCTTAGCCATTTGTGCAATCGCCCAATCGTCAAAAGCATACTCTAAGGTTGATGAAACAGATACTGCGCTTCTTTCATCAGGGATATATCCATGATCCATATACTCACCAATACCTTCGTAATCGCGGTGGCGTGCGGTGGCCACGCAGGCATCCAACGCCTTGTTAACATCAAAATCAATATTCCCTTTTGCTACAGCATCAGCAATTACTGCTACACTGTGGTAACCACTCATACACCAGTTTTCGTTACCCGAGTTAGACCATACCGGCAGCATATGCTCGGGGCTTTGATCGTAGTGCATCAGCATAGAGTTAATCATATCTGTATTGCGCTTTGGCTCAATAATATTAAACAGTGGATGCAATGCACGGTAGGTATCCCAAAGTGAAAAAGTAGTATAATTAGTAAAGCCTTTAGCGTTATGCACGTTTTGATCCAGCCCTTTGTAGTTGCCATCCACATCCATATAAATGGTTGGGTTGATCATGGCGTGATACATGGCGGTATAAAAATTCTGCTTCTCGGCCACACTTGGCGATTGGATCACAATTTTATGCAGCTCGGTTTCCCATTGCTGCTGACCTGCTTCTTTAATCTGGTTAAAATCCCAGCCCGGTGCTTCGGCTTTCATGTTGGCTAATGCGCCATCCATACTTACCGGCGAAAGGGCTACTTTAATTTTGATCTTCTCCCCCTCTTCGGTTTTAAAATCGAACCAGGTCTTAATCTCGCGGCCGGCTATCTCAGGGAAGTTTTTGTTAGCATTGAATTTTCCCCAGAAACCACCGTACACACTTTTTTCATCATATTTTTTAAAACCATGCCCGATGAACGCTTTCGAAAACGACATCGCAAAATACAAGGTACGAGTACGTGCCCAGCCATTGGTTTGTCTATAACCTACTACAGTGCTATCGTTAATCACACGTAGATAAGTCCACACGTTTTTACCGGGGTAGTTGTACAGGTTGGCCGTCATGTCCACAATAATGTGGGCATCATCTGCCTTAGGGAAAGTATACTGATGTACGCCAACACGGGTTGTAGTAGTCAACTCGGCAGTGATGTTATGATCGTCCAGCTTTACTTTATAATAGTTGGCTTCGCTTACTTCGTTCTGGTGCGAGAAAGCCGAACGGTAACCACTCATCGGTTTATCTGCAGTACCGGGGTTTAACTGAAGTCTACCCGTAGTAGGCATAATTAATATATCACCCAAATCAGAGTGACCTGTCCCGCTGAAGTGCGTGTGACTAAAACCTACAATCGTTTTATCATCATACTGGTAACCTGCGCAATATTTATATACATCGGGGTTGTATTTACCGTTGAGCACATAGCTTGCGGTATCAGTTTCGGGGCTTAATTGAATCATACCAAAAGGGACAGTAGCGCCCGGATAGGTATGCCCCATACGTTGGGTGCCTATAATTGGCTTTACATACTGGATTAAGTTATCGTTTTTAACAGATTGTGCGTTTACAGTTATATTACCCAGCACCAAGGCCAATAAGAGAAGTTTTTTTTTCATGCAGATCAATATGCGCCAAATATAAAATTTAGTGCTAAGTATTAATGTATGTATATTGCCATTATGTCATTACATTTAAAGCAATGTAACAACGGTATGTAATTTGTATCTAATTACTAAATTCAAAAAATAAAAATCAATCTAAGATGAAAAGATTATTCACAGCAATATTTGCCCTGGTAGCAGTAATGTCATTAAGTTCATGCAGTTACAACAGTATTGTTAAAATGGATGAAGATACCAAAGCTAAGTGGGGTACTGTACAAAGCCAGTATCAACGCCGGGCAGATTTAATCCCTAACCTGGTTGCTACTGTTAAAGGTGTAGCCAATTTCGAAAAAAGTACTTTAACTGCAGTTACCGAAGCCCGCGCCAAAGCAACTTCTATACAAGTTGACCCAACTAAATTGACTCCTGAAACCATTCAGAAATTTCAGGCTGCTCAGGGCCAGTTAAGTACTGCTTTGGGCCGTTTACTGGTAGCATCAGAAAACTACCCGAACCTAAAAGCTAACGAAAACTTTACCGCTTTACAGGCGCAGTTAGAAGGTACAGAAAACCGTATTAGCGTTGCGCGCATAGATTTTAACAATTCTGTACAGGTTTATAACAGCGCAATCCGCGAATTCCCAGCTAATTTAACGGCTAAAATGTTTGGTTTTGCCCCTAAAGGATATTTCCAGGCAGATGCAGCTTCACAAGCCGCGCCCAAGGTAAGCTTCTAATATTTAGACAAAAGATAAAGGACGAAAAGATCATCTCATTTCGTCCTTTATCTTTAATCCACAAATCCTTAATCTAATACTCCATGCCCGTATTTAACGACGAAGAACAACAGCAGATACGCAAGGCGATTGAGGCTGCCGAGAAAAACACATCAGGCGAAATAAGGGTGTGTATCGAAAAAAACTGCAGCGATGAGGTGCTTGATCGTGCCGCCAAATATTTTTACCAGCTGGATATGGAAAAAACCAAGCAGCGTAATGGTGTGCTGGTTTACCTGGCCACTGTTGATCGCAAGTTTGCCATTATTGGCGATGCTGGTATTAATGCAGTTGTACCGGCTGATTTTTGGGACGAAACCAAACACGCCATGCTGGAGCAGTTTAAACAAGGCAATATGGTTGAAGGTATCCTTACCGGCTTAAACCGTGCCGGCTTGCAATTGCAAAAATATTTCCCTCATCAGTTAGACGATAAAAACGAGCTTCCTGATGATATCGCCTTTATGGATGGCAATTAACCCCCTATTATAATGTTTAAGAAAATATTACTGGTTTTTAGCCTGGTATTAAGCTGTAGCCTCAGTTGGGCACAGGAGTTTCCGGCAAAACCAACCACATTAGTTACCGATTATACCAATACGCTTACCGAAAGCGAAAAGCGGATTTTAGAAACGAAGCTCGTTACTTTTGATGATTCTACATCTACCCAGGTGGCTGTGGTATTAATAAAATCGGTAGGCGACTACGATATTAACGAATACGGCACCATGCTGGGCCGCAAGTGGGGTATCGGCCAACAAGGAAAAAACAATGGCATACTGGTACTGGTAGCCGTTAACGATCATAAAATTACCATACAAACCGGTTATGGTGCAGAAGGCGCATTGCCCGATGCCATTACCAACCAAATTATCCAACAGGATATTAAGCCGCACTTTAAACAAGGCGACTATTTTGGCGGCCTCGACCTGGCAACAGATCATATTATTAAATATACCAAAGGCGAGTACAAAGCTGATCCCAACCGGAAGAAAAAGGATAAAGGCGAGGGCGGCGGCAGTGCCGGTTTCATTATCATTATTGTTGTTGTGATCCTGATCATCGTATTCAAAAACCGTGGCGGTGGCGGCGGTGGGCAAATCATCGGTCGCCGTGGCGGTGCCAACCCTTTCTGGTGGTTCCTGGCCGGCAACATGTTGGGTAACAGCAGCCGTGGAGGCAGCGACTGGGGAGGTTTCTCAGGTGGGGGCGGTTCTGGCGGAGGAGGCGGCGGTGGTTTCGGCGGCTTTGGCGGCGGAAGCTTCGGTGGTGGCGGTAGCAGCGGAAGCTGGTAGTTTTTAGAGACAAGACCCAAGATTGGAATCAGGAATCGAGAGTCAAGAATCGGGACAAACTCCAACAAGAACGTCATTGCGAGGTACGGCCTGTCCGGGATTTACTTCGGGAAAGCAATCGCGAACTATACAGAGCGGCTCTGTAGGTCGGGGATTGCTTCGATCCTCGCAATAACGCGCTTTTGACCTGTAATTAACAGGCACATTTTATTTTTATTTCACACATTTGCTCATACTTACTAGATAACTTTAATGA
This sequence comes from Sphingobacteriaceae bacterium, assembly GCA_903644075.1. GTDB lineage: Bacteria > Bacteroidota > Bacteroidia > Sphingobacteriales > Sphingobacteriaceae > Mucilaginibacter. The sequence continues at coordinate 12,638 of CAHJXH010000127.1, forward strand.
GAGATCTTACCTGGAAAAAATTATCGTCCACCTACGTACATAAAGGCCCTTGGGCTACCCTTCGCCAGGATGTTTGCGAAATGCCTGATGGCCGCATAGTTGAAGATTACTTTGTGCTCGAATACCCTAACTGGGTAAACGTTGTGGCTATTTCTGAAGACAATAAGATAATCATGGTACGCCAGTATCGCCATGCTGGTAACATCGTATCGCTCGAAATCCCCGGCGGCGTAATTGATGGCGATGAATCACCAGACCATGCCGTTAAGCGCGAACTATTAGAAGAAACCGGATATCAATTCGACAATGTAGAATTACTGGGTACCGTATTTGCCAACCCGGCAACTGCCAATAATATAACCTACGCCTACCTGGCAACCGGCGGCAAAAAAGTAGCCGGACAATCGTTAGATGAGCATGAAGAAATCATTATCGAAGAGTACACGATTGAAGAAGTAAAGCAGATGCTACTTGATTTTAAAATTCCGCAGGCTTTGCATTGTACGGCTTTGTTTCAGGCATTAGTAAGGCTGGGGGAATTGAAGTAGGATTTAATTATAGCGAATAATTTTTTCGATTCGGAACATATTAATAAATTGGTTGTTAACGATTTAATAACCTCTATTAAATCACATGAACCGTTTCACATTTTTTGATGACAATACCCCTTCTACATCTAAACCAGCTGTAGTTAATAAACCAATTGCCGAAATAAGCGACTTTGAAAAGTCTAAAGAAGCACGTTATCGCATAGAGCAGCAAAACTTAATAAAAATTGATGGTAACATTATTTCGAGCACAGGTTGTAAACGCCAATATCACTTTCTAATTAATAACCTAAATCAAACGGGGTTTATAAAGTTAGAGGAATCGCATCTGGACTTTGGAAATACCACGCTAAAAAGCCTGGCATATTTTATAAACAAAACAGATGAATTAACGGATGAAATAAAATTTAAGCTCAACGATAAAGGTAAACCAGTACAGATCATTAATGAGGACTATTTAAAGGCCCGATGGATTTATTTTAAAACCAATGAAATGCCTGATGACCCTTTTGTTAAAGAGATCAATGATTTTGACCCGCAAAAGGTTGCCGATATGATAAAGGCGGGAGATGACGAATTCTCCAACTTTGAGCTCATGAAAAAGAACCTGGA
>CAHJXH010000128.1 GCA_903644075.1 Sphingobacteriaceae bacterium
GTTTTGTCTCTACGGAAATGTAATTTCATAAAAAAGGCCACCTCGATAACATCGGTGGCCTTTTCAGCATATATATGGGAGTTAATTAGCTTAGAACCTGGCTGGGCGCATCGTACCCATTTTGTTTGCGGCAAAGTGCTCTTCGCCCCTGTTGCCTCCATCGTGGCCTTGTTGGCCACCATTGTTTTGTGGTTGGGCATTACCACGGTTTTGGTTTTGTTGGCCACCACCATTATTTTGACCGGCAGGCTGACCATAGTTACCATTACCTCTACCCTGGCCTTGTTGTCCACCATTTTGGTACTGGTTACCTTGTCCTTGTTGAGGCTGACCATAATTTCCACCACGGCCTTGATTTTGCTGACCACCGTTTTGGTATTGATTATTTTGTGGCTGGCCATAGTTGCCTCTGTTTGGGGCATTGTATTGTTGGCCACGGTTATCACCATTCCATCCGTGGTTGTCGTCCCGGTGTTGAAAGCCTCCACGGTTGGCATAACGGTTATCAAAACCACCGCCTCTTTGGTCAAAGCCGCCGAAACGGGTACGGTATTCATCGTGGTGCATGTATGGTTGGCGGGCGCGTACTTCAAAACGGCGGGCATTTCTCCAGTCATAATCACGGTGGCCTGGCAAATATGCTGCGTGGATCCATTGGTTACCATCGTTATAGAAATAGCATTGTTGGGCTACGTCATAATAAGCTTCAACGTCTGGTAAATAATAATAGTCATCATCATTATCGTAGTTGGTGTAATTAACATCCTGTACTGGTGGGGCTACAACTACATGTGCACCTATATTACCAAAGTGTAAATTAAGGCCTAATCTTATTTGAGCGTTAGCGGGTTTAACGTTTAATAATCCGGCTGCGCCTACTGCTAATATTATTGCTAACTTTTTCATTTTATTTCGTTTTAAAGTGTTTTGATAGTTTCAGAATTTCGATTGTTTTTGATTGATTTTCTGATCGTATCCGTTTTGTTTCGATTTGCATATATGACTATGCAAATGAGGGCAAGGTTTAATCATGCATGGCATAAATACTACACGGTTTTACATATAAAGAATATAGTATTGTTAATTTTAATTAAATCAACATATAATTCTGTGTTGTAACATTAGTTGCGCTTTAAAAGAATTTTATTGGGAAAATCCTTAAAAATAATTCAATTAATAAAGTAGGCAATATTGTTACCATCCTTTAGCAATCATATTTCGATAATTAATGGATATTGAGTTAATTTGAGGTAAAGACTCATCGCATTATGAAAAACAAGTTTTTAATCACCTCATTATTATCGACGGTGGCTGTAGTCGGCCTGCTGTCGTTTACTACGCCGGGTAAAAAGCACATTACTACGCATGCTGCTACACCGGCCAGCCTTAAACTGCCTGCTGGTTTCAAGGCCGATGTTATTGCCGAAAACCTGGGTACCACCCGCCACATTGCCACTACGCCACAAGGCGACATTTATGTGAAAAGCAATTTTAACGCAAGGCGTAATAAAGATGCCAAAGGCATTACCGTTTTGCACGATAACGGCGATGGTACAACTACCGTCAAATCCAAATTCGGCGATTTTAGCGGGACTGGCGTTTACATCAAAAGCGGATATCTGTATGCTTCGTCAGACGAAGAAGTGTTTCGTTATAAACTGAATGACAAGAACGAAGTAATAGACCCTACTAAACCAGAGCGTATTGTTACCGGTTTAATAAGCCGCCACGAGCATGAGGCTAAAGCCATTTTGTTGGACAATGCAGGTAACCTGTATGTAAACATCGGTGCTTACTCTAACTCTTGCCAGGAGAAAGACCGCCAGAAAGGTTCAATGGGCCAGAAAGGTTGCCCTATATTGGATTCAGCTGCCGGTATCTGGCAGTTTAAGGCTGATAAACCAGATCAACATTATAAAGATGGTGTGCGTTATGCAACCGGTTTGCGTAACGTAGTTGGTATGGATTGGAATACCGAGTTAAATCAACTATTTGTTATGCAGCACGGTCGGGATCAATTGCATGATATTTTCCCGGATATGTTCACGGTACAGCAATCAGCCCTGTTACCTGCCGAATGTTTATACGCTATTAAAAAAGGCGACAACGCCGGCTGGCCATATATCTATTACGATCAGCAACAACACAAAAAGATCTTAGCGCCTGAGTACGGTGGTGATGGCAAAAAAACTGGTGGCGAAAACGCTATCGATCCTGCTGTTGCTTTCCCAGGTCACTTAGCGCCAAATGGTTTGTTGTTTTATACTGGCAACCAATTCCCTGCTAAATATAAAAATGGTGCATTCATTGCTTTCCACGGCTCATGGAACCGTGCACCAGAACCACAGGCTGGTTACTTTGTAGTTTTCCAACCGTTTAAAGATGGTAAGCCTTTTGGCGATTGGGAAGTATTTGCCGATAACTTTGCCGGTTCACCAGAAAACGTTGCCTCTGGCCATGCCGAGCACCGTCCATGTGGCTTAGCCCAGGCTGCTGATGGTTCGATCTATGTAACAGACGACTCTAAAGGTTTTATCTATAAAATAACCTACAAAAAATAATGACCGTTTATTTCAGATCATTACTGCTGATGGCCTTCTGCTTTTTAACCATCAACAGTTATGCCCAAAAACATAAAAAAATTGCGGCTAAGAAACCGGCCGCAAGTTTAAGTGCATCCGTAGCTGCCGGGCAAAAAGTTTATATGCAATACTGCGTATCATGCCACCAGGTTGATGGCGGCGGTGTACAGCACATGAACCCACCATTGATTAAAACCACTTACGTTTTGGGTGATAAAAGCAAGATCATCAAAATTGTATTACACGGTTTCAGTGAAGATGTGGATATTAACGGCGATAGCTACTCTAACACTATGCCCTCATTCGATATGCTGAAAGATCAGGAAATTGCAGATGTATTAACCTACGTACGTAACAGCTTTACTAATAAAGCAAGTGCTGTTAAGGTAAGTGAGGTTACTGCTTTGAGAGGGAAAAAGTAATTTTTGATTTCGGAATTCGGATGTTCGATTTCGGATTTATATTCCTTAATCATGTCATTGCGAGGAACGAAGTAACCTCGTAGCTATACAGATCGAATAAGCATTGGCGACGAGATTGGCACGCTATCGCTCAATGACAAGGTTTATAATAAGAAAGGCTTTCCAACGGAAAGCTTTTCTTGTTTCCTCCCAACGCACGTCATTGCGAGCGATAGCGTGGCAATCCCCTACCCATAGAGCTGCTATGCATAGTTCGATTGCTTCGTACATCGCAATGACGTGCTGGGTAGAACAACAATTACACCCTTGGAGGATTACAAAGAAAAGCCATTCAGTACTGAATGGCTTTTCTGCTTTGAGGGGTTTGTCTCGATTCCTGATTCTCGACTCCTGATTCTCTTAGTCAATAACCGTGTACGAAATACCTTGTGACTTACGCACTTTTTGGCTTACGCGTTTAAGGCTGTCTTCAATTTCTTGTTTTAGCGTATTATCAATTACTTCTAAAAATGCACGGCGGTAGTTATCCGTTGCGGCAGCCCAGTTTTTATGGCGTTCGTCAATTAGTCCGGCTAATAAATAGATTGACGCCAGGCTTACACCCGGTACAGTTATAGCCTTGATACGTACAATTTCAAATTGCTTTTCCATTTGCAAAAACTGCAGCAGGTGCATGTAGTGAAAATAAACATCCGGGAAGTTAGGTTCCAGCTCATTTGATGTTTTAAAGTGGAAACCTGCGGTATTGTAATCGTTTAAATCGTAATAATAAATTTTACCCAATTGAAAGTGCGCACGTGCATGTAAAGGATCATTAGCAATGATCTCGTTTAATAATTGCAAACTTTTGGGGGTTTCTCCGTATTTCAGTTCTTCAACAGCCAGGAGATATTTCTCTTCGATGTTATAATAAGTGTCCATAGTAAATAAAAAATCCTTCGATGGCTTCCTTTTAAAGCCAATCATCAATAAAAAAACAATAAATAGATAGATGAAGAGTGCCCTTAAACCGGGCTAAGGTGGCTATAAAATAGCTAAACATTACCAGGCAAACCGGCTGTCGGCTGCTTAGAGGTAATGATGGATTGGAGTTTTCTGTACAACATAATTTTAAAAAGCTTATGCAATATAGTTAATTAAACTATAGCTTCAAAATATGTTGTTAAAAGATGATAGTATTCATACAAAGTAAACCTCTGTATGAATACTATCGAAATTAATATTTAATTAGGCTGATAAACGAACAGATTGCTGTTCAGCAATCGGGATATTTACGTTTACGCCCTCAATTACATAGTTAGTTTTGAGCTCGCGTTCTGATACAATTACACAAAAATCTTCGAACCGTACGCCATCCTCAAACGGGTAAAGGGTGTATCCGCGTTTGTTAGCATCATAATGGCCGAGTTCGAAAATCTCGTCGTAATTCTTGCCTTTTATCTTAGCGCCTTCTACCAACTGGTAGGCGTCTTTTATTTCTTTAAAATTAATGTTTTTCATAGTAATTGGTCTTATGCAATTACTTTGCCATAATTTTTAAGATCAGCTAAACCACTCAAATAAATGGTTTTGTTGTAGTATTTCTTTGTCAGCTGTGTTTAAATCACGCATAACCTGCCCCTCTCCCATTTGTATCAGGCGGTTGCCGTAGGTATAAGCGTCTTTTAAATTGTGCGTAATCAGTATTGCGGTAAGGTTAAATTCTTTTACAATACGGTCTGCGGTCTGCATCACAATATTGGCCGATCTGGGGTCGAGTGCCGCGGTTGGCTCATCTAATAACAGCACTTTACAATTGTCCATCACACTCATCAGCAAGGTTAATGCCTGGCGCTGGCCGCCTGATAAAGTACCCATTTGCTGATTGATCTTATCTTCCAAACCCAAACCCAGTGTGGCTATTTTATCCTTCACCTGTTTTACAAACTGGTCACTGATGCCAATTTTAAGTCCTTTAGGTTGCGTACGGATGGCGGCAAGCCTGAAATTATCAATAATGTTCAAGCCCGAAGCCGTACCGCTCAAAGGATTTTGAAATACCCTTGCCAGCCATTTGCTCCGCTGATGATCGGGCAATTTGGTAATATCTTCCTGATCTAATATGATGCTACCCGAAGTAGGTAGCACACTGCCTGCAATGATATTCAACAAGGTAGATTTACCCGAACCGTTAGACCCTACAATCACGAGGTAATCCTTTTCGGCAATATTTAAGGTGATACCATTAAGCGCTTTAACCTCACTTACCTGGCCCTTGTTATAGGTTTTGTATACATCCCTTATCTCAATCATGCTGCCTCCGGAATGATAGTCGTGGTAAACTCACAATTAATAATACAAATACGGCGGTCACCAATTTTAGCAGGTTGGCATCAACACCTATACTCAGGGTAACTGCCAATACTAACTGAAACACAACTGCGCCACCGATAACCAATAACAAACTCCACATTACCGAAGTGATACGGAGCCAGTTGATGAGTGTTTCGGCAATAATAACTGAGCCCAAGCCAGTAATTACAATACCTATCCCCATGTTAATATCGGCAAAACCTTGGAACTGGGTCATCATAAAACCACTTAAGGCGGTTAGTGCATTTGCTAAAGCGAGGCCGGTAATTTTCATCCGGTCTGTATTTACACCCATCGCGCGGATCATCTGCTCGCTATCGCCTGTGGCACGCATGGCAATACCGAAATCGGTTTTAAGCAGGTAGCCGATTATGGCAATCAGTAAAGCAACTACAATTAATAAGATAATCAGGCTGTTTTGATTAGCATCACTGGTAATATTCAATAAGCTGAATATTGAAGCTGTATTGAGCAAAGGCACGTTTGAACGACCAAGTATAGTCAGGTTTACCGAGTACAAAGCTGTCATCACTAATATTCCGGCTAACAATGCATTGATCTTTAATTTGGTATGGATCAATCCCGTGGCCGCGCCTGCAATGCCACCGATAACCAATACAGCCGGGATGGTGATCCACAGCGATTGATGGTGCGTTAACAAGGTAGCCGTAACCACACCACCCAAAGTATAGCTACCATCGGTAGTAATATCGGGGATGTTAAAAATCTTCATAGAAAGGTATACCCCCAGCGCAATGGCCGACAGGCATAAACCCTGCAATAAAGCGGTGAGGTAGAAATCCATTATTTAACAGCCTGAAAATTTGGAGGGATAATTAAATGATACTTTGCAGCAACAGCAGGGTTGTATACCCGTTTGCGGATCTTCACCATTTCTGGTTTTAAGCCTTCAGTTGAATGCGTTTTTAAATATTGTGCAGCCTGCAAACCAGCCTGAAATCCCCATTGGTAAATATCGGCACCAAAGGCGGCAACTGCACCACGCTGTACCAAACCGGCTTCGCTGGTAAAGATGGGTACGTTTTTCTCGTTGCAGCTTTTAAGGATGGTTTCGAACGATGCAAAAACCGTATTATCGGGATTGGCGAAAAAAGCGTCGATGTTTTTGCTTAACAGCGATTGCGTAACCAATTGTGCATCGGCAGATGAGTTAAGCGGCAAAGCTATAATAGTAACATTTAAGCCTTTGGCCAAAGATTGGATCCGGGCCAAGGCATCTGCAGATTGTGGTTCTGATTGATTATAGATCATCCCTACTACCAATTTACCCGATTTTGGTTTCAGAATCTTAGGGATCAGGGCAAATGAAGTGTCAATATATTGCAGATCTTCAACCGCACCAAACAAATTGGTTGGCGCTTTACCATCGGCGGGAATCAAATGGGCGCGCTCCAGAGTTGGCGAAACCATCATAAACACCGGGATAGTTTTAGTTTTTTGCGATGCTGTAACCGAGGCTAAAGTTGTGCAGGTAGCCAGCAGATCAACCTTATTGCTTACAAACTGGTTAACAATTTGGGTTAAGGTAGGGATGCTGCCTTCGGCATTGCTGTATTTAATTTCAACTGTTTTTTTGTCTTCGCTAAAGCCATTCTGTTTCAGCGCATCGGTAAAACCAACGCGGGCTTGTGAGATTGTTGCATCTTCAAAAGCATCAACAAAACCAACAACAGGAATGCCTTTTGGCGCGTTTTGCTTACACGATACAATGCCCAAAACAAATAGTAGTGCGGCTAACTTAAAAATCTGCTTCATGGGCCTAAAATAAACATTTAAGAAACATAAGGTTTATAAATGTATACGGTATACCCCTTTTTTACGTTAATTTGGCACAACATGATACCACTGATTTCAAAACTACCGCAAACGCCTACTACTATATTCTCGGTAATGTCGGCCCTGGCTAATGAGGTTAATGCCATTAACTTGTCGCAGGGATTCCCTGATTACGAGTGCTCGCCTATTCTGCAAAAGTTAGTACAAAAGGCCATGAAAGATGGTCATAATCAATATGCACCAATGCCGGGCCTGCTATCGCTTCGTGAACAAATCAGCGAGAAAACTGAGAAACTTTATGGTGCCAAATACGATCCTAACACCGAGATCACCATTACTGCCGGTGGTACACAGGCTATATTTACAGCCATAAGCGCCATTATCCATCCTAATGATGAGGTAATTATTTTCGAACCTGCTTATGATTGCTATGCCCCTACCATTAAGCTGATGGGTGGTATAGTAAAGTCGCTGGAGTTGCATCCGCCAGATTATCGCATCCAATGGGATATGGTTAAAAAGCTGGTGAACAACAAAACGCGGATGATCATCCTTAACTCTCCGCACAACCCTACTGCCACCATTTTGCAGGAAGATGATATTAAGCAGTTGAACGATATTGTAAATAACCGCGATATTATTATCCTGAGCGATGAAGTTTACGAGCATTTGGTGTTCGACGGTCAGCAACATTTAAGCATGGCCCGTTACCCCGATTTGCAGCAGCGCAGTTTTATTGTTGCATCATTCGGTAAGCTGTTCCATACCACAGGCTGGAAAATTGGCTATTGCATGGCCCCGGCATATTTAATGCAGGAGTTTAGGAAAATTCACCAGTTTAATGTATTTAGCGTAAACACGCCGATGCAGGTGGCCGCGGCGGAATATCTGAAGGATGAAAATGTTTACTTAAGCCTGCCCGACTTCTTTCAACAGAAACGCGATTATTTCCGTGAGGGATTGAAACAAACCAGGTTTGAGTTGCTGCCTTGCAGTGGCTCGTACTTTCAATCGGTACGTTACCAAAACATAGCAGATGAGAAAGATAGCGACTTTGCTATACGTATAACTAAAGAAATTGGCGTGGCTGCCATACCGGTTTCTGCCTTTTATTCGAGGGGCACAGACCACCAGGTATTGCGCTTTTGTTTTGCAAAAAAGCAAGAAACACTGGATAAAGCCGTTGATAGATTAGTAAAGTTGTAAACTTTAGCTATAAAATTACATTAATAATAATTTATAAGCCGTAATTAAAACTTTATGGAGAACCTTAAAATTACCGTTTTTCAAGGACACCTTTTTTGGGAGAACATTGATAAAAACTTACAAAACATATCATTGCGCCTGGCGGGGATTCGTGAAAAAACGGATTTGATCATTCTGCCCGAAATGTTTACCACCGGCTATTCTATGAACGCCGCAAAGTTGGCCGAACCCATGTACGGCAAATCCATGCAATGGATGCAGGAAACTGCCCAGAAGTTTGGTGCCGTGGTTACCGGGAGCCTTATTATAGAAGAAGCAGGCCATTATTATAACCGCCTGATCTGGATGCGCCCCGACGGTACTTACGCCCAGTATGATAAACGCCACTTATTTACAATGGCCAAAGAAGAAGATACTTATACAGCCGGAACAGAGAAGCTGATAGTAGAACTAAACGGCTGGAAAATTTGCCCTGTAATATGCTATGATCTGCGTTTCCCGGTATGGCTGCGCAATGTTGATGCCGAATATGACCTGTTGATTGTGGTAGCCAACTGGCCGGAAAAGCGCTCATTACACTGGCGAACTTTAATACCTGCACGAGCTATTGAAAACCTTGCGTACGTTATTGGTGTTAACCGTGTAGGCCATGATGGTAATGAGGTTTACCATTCGGGCGATTCGGAATGTATTGACCCGGCGGGTAACGTTGTTTACTATAAGCGGGATGAAGAAGATGTTTACACCTTCTCTATACTCGCCGAAGAAGTTATTAAAGCACGGCGCTATTTCCCTTTTTTAAAGGATGCCGACGTATTTACCATACCAGGATGATGAATAATTGAACTTCACTTTAACTTCATCCCGGTTCTTGAACATTGCATCGTTGAACGAGGGATAAGTTAAAGATGAAGAGCTATCAGATACATCTAAAAAATAAGAACTTTTACTTTAAAGAAATTTTAGGGTTTCTGTTCCTGCTGTTTGCCGTTTATTTTATCCGCCACCAATCGTACGAGCTTAAAGATATTGGCGGCGTGCTCCGCGGTTCAAAAGTGGTGTGGATAGTCATCGGCATTTGCCTTACCATCTTATACATTGCCACCCAGGCTTACATGTATGTTTATAGTTTTCGTACAGTAGGTGCTCAGATAAAACTTTGGGATGGTATCAAACTTTTTCTGAAACGCAACTTCATCAGCGTTTTTTTACCGGGCGGTGGTGTTACCTCCCTGGCATTTTTCACTAAGGAAATTGAGCAGCAAAACATCACCAAAAGCCGCATCAATTTTGCCTCTTACATTTATGGTTTTGTGGGCCTCTTTACTGTGTTTCTGGTGGCCATCCCGGTGATGCTTTGGCTGCTGCTAACCAACCAGCAGTTTGCAGGCGAAATGTGGGCCTTTGGTAGCGTCGGAGTGCTCATAATTGTGCTGATATTGGCCACTTTTTCATTACTTAAAAGAGGAATAGTTTTTAGGCTGATTATTCGCATAAGTCCCGAAATTGAGTTGGTTTGGAACGAGATTATGGCCGATAAATTCTCGTACAAAGCCTTCGTCCAAACAGTACTCATTTCCCTACTCATCGAGTTTATGGGTATCGCTCATTTGCTTATTGCGATGGCCGCGATCGGTAAAGTTCCATCGTTCGAGGCAGCTGCTGTTGGGTATATTATTGCCACGCTGTTCCTCATCATCTCTCCATTTTTGCGGGGCATGGGTGCCATTGAATTGTCGCTCACTTTGTTCCTGAAACACTATGGCGGCTTTAGTACAACAGAGGCTGCGGCTATTACCTTACTCTATCGTTTGTTTGAATTTTGGTTGCCGCTGGTTGCCGGCATCTTCAGCTTTATATTTAATAAGGGGAACTTGATCTTGCGTATTTTCCCTGCCATATTACTGTTTGGTTTGGGGATGGTTAACATCATTTCGGTATCAACCCCGGCCATCAAATCGCGGGTAAAACTGCTGAGCGAATTCTTGCCGGTGCAAACCATTTACTTCTCCAATTTCCTGATATTAATCATTGGTATACTGCTGATTGTAACTTCGGCCTTCTTAATCCGGGGGTTGCGTAATGCATGGTATTTTGCCTTGGGACTATGCGTATTTTCTCTAATCGGGCACATTACCAAGGCCTTTGATTATGAAGAATCATTAGTCGCGCTATTTGTACTGATAGCCCTTCTGCTCACCCAGAAGCAATATTATATCCGCACTAACCGCAATTTGCAAAGCCTTAGTCTTGGCGCTGCCCTGTGGATCTTTGCGGCAGTTACCATTTACGGTATTGTAGGTTTCTACTACCTGGATAAAAAGCATTTCGATATAGATTTCTCGCTTGTAGCGGCCATACGCAGCACTTTCGATAACTTTATTTTGCTTAACTCGGGTGGTATTGTACCTCATACACGTTTTGCGCATACCTTCCTGTACTCCATTAATGTGTTTGGGGTGGCGGCCATTGCATTGGTGTTTTATGCTTTTATTAAGCCCTACTTTCTGGAGCGTGAGATTGATGAAACAGAGCTCCATGATGCTAATATGCTCTTAGAAAAGTACGGTAACTCCCCTGTCGATTATTTTAAAACTTATGCCGATAAGCTCTTCTTCTTTTCCGAAAATCACGAAGGCTTCCTTGCCTATCGCGTAGCCAATAACTTCGCTATCGTACTGGAGGAGCCTGTTTGTGAGGATAACGTCAGCATTAAATCGGACATACTGCGCGAGTTCGAGCGTTTTTGCCAGCAACAAGGAATTAAACCTGCTTACTACCGTGTAGATGGTATCAGCCTCGATCTGTTTGGTTACCTGGGTAAAAAGTGGATGGTGATTGGCCAGGAAGCTATACTGGATCTCAACACCTTCACCCTCGAAGGGAAGGACCGTAAATCGATGCGTAATGCGGTTAATAGCATGCAGAAGAAGGGTTTCATCACCAAAATATATGAGGCACCTATTAAAGAAGGCCTGTTGCAAAAGCTAAAACTGGTAAGCGATGAATGGTTACGCACCATGGACCGCGAGGAACTTGTATTCTCTCAAGGTATGTTCGATTGGGATCAGTTGAAAAATCAACCCATCATCACCCTTGAAAATGGAGACGAGAAAGTGTTAGCTTTCCTGAACGTAATCCCCGATTATGCGCCCGGTGAGGCCACTTATGATTTGATCCGCAAAACCGCTGATGCACCGGGTGGAAATATGGATGTGCTGATTATCGAACTTATTAGCTACTGCAAAGGCAAGGGCTATCAGTATTTAAACATGGGCCTCGCCCCTATGTCGGGGATCGAAAAGGCACGCGATCTGCCTGAGCGTACTATTAAGTTTGCTTATGAGAAAATCCAGCAGTTTCGCCATTACCGTGGGTTGAGGGATTTTAAAGAAAAGTTTGATCCGCTGTGGCGTAATAAGTATTTGGTGTATGAAAATACGTATGATTTGTTGCAGCTGCCGATGGCGATATCAAAGGTGATGAAACCATGATACTAACATACTGTGTCATTGCGAGCGATAGCGTGGCAATCTCGTCGCCAATGCTTATTCGATCTGAATAGCTACGAGATTGCTTCGTTCCCGCAATGAAATTTTTTTAAATATACTTATGAAATTAAATTTAAAAAGTATTGCCATAACGCTAAGATCATCTGCTCTAATAGTCATTCTTCTGGCTTTAATTACCACCACTGCGCAAGCCAAACTGCAAACCACAGATTCTATCCGTTACAGTGGCTTTGGCTACGTGCACTTATATAAACCAACTCAAACGGTAAACAATGTTATTATCTGCGTATCAGGAGATGGTGGTTGGAATGAGGGCATCGAAAGCATTGCCCTGAAAATTAAATCGCCCAATACTTTATTAATTGGGGTTGATGTTCGCCACATCCTGAAATACATGCGCGAGAGCAAAGCGGAATGTTTGTACCCCGCTACAGACTTTGAAGAGATGAGCCAGTTTGTGCAGAAGGAAATGGGTTATAAAACTTACTTTACGCCTATTCTTCTGGGTTATTCATCTGGTGCCACGCTGGTTTATGGACTGCTGGCACAGGCTCCGCAGAATACTTTCAGGGGAGCAATCACATTCGGATTTTGCCCCGATTTGGATATTAATAAGCCGCTTTGTAAAGGCTCGGGCAAGTTTGAGTGCATTAAGCGGAATGATAACAAGGGTTATGATATTGGCCCGGTTAGTAATTTGAGTGCGCCTTTTATATCGATGCAAGGCACTACAGATCAGATTTGCGATTATGCATCAACCGTTGCCTTCCTTAAAAAAGTACCTTATGCCGAAGTGATTTCGCTGCCCAAAGTGGGTCATGGTTATACGGTCGAAAAAAATTGGGTGGCGCAGTTCAAACAAGCTTATGCTCACTTGTTATCCATTACACAGGATGCCCCTGCGCCAAACGAAGCAAGCATGAAAATTGATTTGCCCATCAAAATAACCGAAGCTACTGGTTCAGCTCAAACTAATGATATGGTATTGATGATCTCGGGTGATGGCGGGTGGACAGGCTTCGACCAACAGATTGCTTCAGAATTTGCTTCGCATGGCATACCCGTAGTCGGCCTAAACTCTTTAAAATATTTCTGGGATAAAAAAACGCCCGAACAAACTGCACAAGATGCTTTAACGCTGATTGAAAAATATTCTGCACTTTGGAAAAAAGAAAACATTGTATTGGTTGGTTACTCTTTCGGTGCCGATGTGATGCCATTTATTTATAACCGTTTACCAGAAGCTATCAAAAAACGTGTACATAATGTAGGCTTATTATCGCCGTCGAAGGATACTGATTTTGAGGTGCACGTATCAGATTTACTAAACTTTGGTTCATCCGACAGGGATCTAAACGTACCTGCCGAAATTGAGAAAATGACCGATGTTAAAATCACCTGTTTCTTCGGTAAAGACGAGGATGATGTACCGCTTAATGAGCTGCCCAAACAAAATTGCAAAGTTGTGCTTTTACAAGGAGGGCATCATTATGAAAATAGCTTTGATGTGATCTATAAAAATGTAATTCCGCAATAAAATGAAGGATTTTCTTTATTCCTTCATGCAAAATTCATATCTGTTTATAAGATTTGTAACGTTGAATAGGGATCAGAAACATGCAAAAACTAAAGAATCTAACTTTTTTATTACCCGCTATTACACTTTTTTCTACCTTAACCGCTAAAGCACAGACAGATACACTTAAGCTTAATTTCCAGGACGCCGAAAAGCAATTTCTGCAAAACAACTTAAGTTTGGTTGCGCAAAAGTATAACGTAGAATCAACTAAAGCACTTATCGATCAGGCTAAACTTTGGGACAACCCCACCCTAAGTACCGATCAAAACATCTGG
>CAHJXH010000129.1 GCA_903644075.1 Sphingobacteriaceae bacterium
GGTAGAGAAATTCCATGGTGTGGGCAAGGTAACCGCACAAAAAATGAAAGGAATGAACCTGCATACCGGGTTTGATCTGAAACAATTGAGTGAGGATGAAATGACCCGCCACTTCGGAAAAGCCGGACGCTTTTATTACCAGATAGTGCGTGGCAATGATAACCGGGCTGTACAACCTCACCGCGAAACTAAATCGATGGGGGCCGAAGATACCTTTGCTTATGACCTGGCCGATACCGATGAAATGCATGCCGAACTGGATAAACTGGCCATAAAAGTAGCAGAACGACTACAACGCTACCAATTAAAAGGCCGCACCATTACGCTCAAAATTAAATACAGTGATTTTAAACAGATCACCCGTAACCAATCATTTACCACACCGATCGATGATCTGGAAACTATTGTGCAAACTGCTAAACAATTACTGTCACAAACCGAGGCTGATAAGAAGGTTCGTTTGTTGGGGATTTCGTTATCAAACTTTAATGAGGTAGCTCCCGCCATCAAGGATGATCATGGGCAGTTGAGGTTGTTTTAATTTATAACTCTTTTTGTCATTCAGAGCGATAGCGAAGAACCGACCGTAGGGGCCTCATTAATCCCGATAAAAACAAACACTTCATTAATAATCATCTTCGGTCTGTATAGCAGCTTTGCAGGGCGAAGAAGATTCCTCGTTCCTCGGAATGACAAAGGTGGGAATACAAGCCTTTGATATATCTTTCGTAATTTGCGCCTTTCAGTAAAATCAAAGAAATTATGCCGGTTATATTACACAAGTTCAGGGATCATCAGGTTAGTAAGGATACAGAGATATTGATCCTGGGTACATTTAGTCCGGACACTGACGACAAGTCTGATTTCTTTCATGGCCGTCCCCGTAATTTCCTGTGGCATTTGCTACCTATATGCTGGAAACTGGAACCGCTTAAAGATGCCCCCTTTGCCGACAAGCTGGCTTTTATGGCTGATCATAAAATAGACTTCGCCGATATTATCCATTCTTTAGAAATCCCCGAAGGTGAAGATGGTAATGTGGACGATGCCTTTGAAGATAGCCACGTACACGAATGGAAAGATATTATTGCCCTGATTGATACCCTGCCGAAATTAAAGGCTGTTTACTTTACCCGTAAAACATTCAACGGCATCACGAACATGCGCGGCCAGGTAGTTACCATTGCCAAACATTGCCAGGCCAAAGGAATTCGTATGTGTAAACTGGAAACCCCTTCCAAGTTTTTCAGCGAAGAAAAACAACAGCAGTGGATTGACACGATTGTATTGCAGAAAACTTGTTTGAGACCGTAATCTTTTCTTTTTGTCATTCAGCGATAGCGAAGAACCGACCATAGAGAGCTCATTAATACCGATAAAAACAAGCAACTCATTAATAATCTTCTTCGATATGCATAGCGGCTATACACGGGGAAGAAGATTCTTCACTGCGTTCTGAATGACAAAGGGGGAGATGCACAGTCTATTACCTGTCCTGTGGGGTGCCGAAATAAATTGGGCATGACGGGCGATATTTTGCGATGAGTTAAGCCCCCGCTACAGCCACTCCCCACTGCCATTCAAACCCTATTTAACTACCTCAAAAGTAACATACCCCATACCAGCCTCTCCGTTTTTGGTGATGCCTTGTATAATGGCTATATATCTCCCCGGCTGGTCTGACGTATAAAATGATGCCTGGTTTCTTCCATTAATATCGGTACCGGCGGTTGGCAACCAATACAACACATTTCTAAAATCGGGCATGTGACTGTTGGTTTGGGCATCGGTGTCGTATACTGGTGAGTAGAATTTGCGTTGCAGCTGCATGCCTTCATAATCCAACACTACGGCGTGCGGGTCTATTTCTACGCCACCCATATCGCCTTTGTAGGTGGTAAAACTAAAAATACCATCCATTGCAATAGGGCCATAAAAATAGCGCGAACGTATATCTTCCAGCTTACGCACTTTCAGTGGGTCCATCCCTATTACTTTGTTGGTATTAAAAATCGGGATCCCATCAACCATTACCATCGGGTCGCTACTTAAAAAGCTGGTTTCGCCCAAAGTTTTTATATGGTATTGATTTTTAGGTTTTACAATATTCACTTCCGATATATACTCGCGCAATACCTCTTCCATGGTGGTAAAACGGGTAAAATCATCAAGCATGTAGGTTTTATACGGCTTAAAATAAAATGCGCTGGTATCAATTGCAGGCGCATAAAACTGCTTCACCTTACCAGCCAAGTACAAGTTTTGCGCTTGCATAGCCACACTATAGTTCTCTAACAAAGGCTGGGTAGCACTGTTCAATTGTAAAGCAGGGTAAGATGTGTTTGAAAACTGCTCTGAGAAAGGGCTCAGTATTTCGATGTGATAAGTACTATCCTTTTGCGTATTCGTCTGTACAATAATTTCGCCGGGACCATACATGTCGCGGGTATTAAACATAAGGTGACCGGTAGAATCGCTTACCGCCGGATACATTTGCACCCGTTTGCCCGGGATACCCAGGTAAGCGATTATGCCTTCAGCAGGTGTATTGTCAGCTGCGTTTGTAATTCTACCTGTAATAACATGGCCGTTGTACTCGGGCAAAAACTTAAAGGATGGCGCAGTATTGCTGAGCACGTTATTCCAATCGAATTGCCGCCAGCCTTGGGTAAGCATCAAGTTATCTAAAGCGGTATCTGTTTCGGCAGTGGCATTGGCTAAATACCAGGCTGGTGATTCAATATTTCCACGTAACTCAGATGCCAGCCATAAATAGCTTTGAATATCCACCTGCTCCGGTTTCTGTAAAGAATCAACCCTGAAAACCGCCATCGATAAATCGGCGGTAAGCGGCTTGCCATCCTGCGTTTGCGAGGTATAAGCAATCCCTACTTTTTTCCTGATTCCGTAAGATGCCTGTGTTGTATTCACCTGCACCAGCAATTTTTGTTTGGGGCGAATGAAATATAAACGCTCACACACCGGTTGCTTGTTGCTATTAAATACTGTGAAGTGTGTAATACCGGCATCCAGCTTACTTTTATCAATGCTGAATATTGCCGACCCATTATTGAGGTAGATATTCTCGGCCGCCTTAACTGTACGGGCGGCATGTGCAAACAAATAGATCGGGCCGTTTATATTACTGTTTACCTTAATAGTGAGTTTGCCCGAGCCATCATCGCTCAGCTGCATCGCATAACCCTGATCTGTCGCGGCCGGGAAATTTTTAACTACATTTTTATACCCCACCCTCATTAAAGCACGATAGGTATCGCCCTTAACTGGTGTCAGCATAAAACTACCCAACCCGAATTTAAGCGGTTGGAAACGGGCAACAGTATCATTACGCTGATTAACTACTGCGCCTTTTAAATTTGCGCCCTTGCCGTTAGTGCCTACTATACGTACGGCAACCTTATTTGCAACACTGGTAAGTAAGGTGCCTCCCTCCGGAAAAAACTGAACATCGTAATCAACAGCCACGGCTTCTGTGATAGGTTGTTCGGGAGATTTTAGCGGGTTTACAATACTGATCTGCTTTTCGAAATAATAATCGGGACTGTAATTTTTCATCCAGCTGGTATAGGCCCTCAGTTTGTAATTACCATTATCAAGGTTAACTGGGATGTATATCGAGCCATTTCCACTGGCATTATTTAATGCTATTTTGGCCTGCATTACCGGGTTATTGGCTTTGTCCAATATATCAACATAAGCCGTTTTGCTAATTTTTAATGGCTTATTGGTTGCACCATCAACATCGTAAACTTTAATCCACAATATTTCACCGGTGAGGTAAAAGCTTTTATCAGTATGTACAAAAAGCTTTTCGTGCAGGTTTTGTTGTTTGTATTGGTTAAACCGGCTTTCAATACTATTTACCTGTGCGCTTGCATTTAACAATGTTGATAAACCAAAGCACATTATAACGATGACGATATGAAATAATCTGTTTCTCATGGTTATTTATAGTAAAACGTCCGGCCAGTAATCAGGCTTCTTATTATATCCCCCCTTTTTTTTCAACCTGCAATCTATACAATTGCCAGAAGCATAAACATAGCCAAGCGTAACGGGGCCTGAGCCATAAGTTGTGTATATGAGCGAATCTCCCCTGGTATATAACCTGTTTAAACGATCATCATAAGTATCTGCAGGTGCAAAAGGCAGGTATCCAACCACGCAACTCAAATCATTGGGTGGCGGATAATAATTGGGCGTATATAATGGTATGCTATTATGCCCGATTATAAAACGTTTGCTGGTTTGGCTCGAGGCACTAATGTAGCCCATTACCGGTTCGTTGGCATCGGCAAGGTTATGAAGGTTCCCTTTTAAATCGCTCGGTTGGGCATCAAATATACTCCCCAACTGCTCTGTATTTTTTTTCAGTTTTTGCCAATACTCAAAAGCATCTTTAGTCAGCGCATACTGTTTTATCAATATGCTGTATCCCAATGCCAGCTTCCCGGTAGATTCATCTACATAAGTGATGGTCTGGTTATTGATAACCGACTGGCTCAGGTTTTCTGCCGATCCCACCAGGATCTGGCTGCTGTTGTCGTAAATCCAGCAAAGATTGTCGTAGTCCGGGTCTGCGGGCGAAAGGTATGTCACCGCGCCATTCACATATTTATAATGTGCGGTGTAAAATGATCCGTACTCCCATGTTTCGTTAAAATCCCATCTAAAATATTTTACTTTATTGGTAGCATCATGTGTGGATACTGCCATCTGTATCCCATTATTAATAACGCTATGCGTGATGGTATCAATGGGCGGTGTTTTGTCAATCTCCACCATGTCTGATGCGTATTCCTTTTTGTCTGTTGTAATAATATGTAGCCTGCAGGTTTGTGAAGCATTTAAATTAACTGCCGGGGTTTTATATATACCATTGCCTACTTCGGTAAGCTGATAATGGTTATTTAAATTATCTTCTATTAAAATAACAGCCCCAAGCTCTGGTTTAGATTTGGCCGTATCTGCAAGCTGGGCAGTACGGCTCAATTTAATGGTGGTTGAATCGCTGCTATTAATAAAACCTTCTACCACCAGGTAGTTAGGGGCCTGGGTTATAATAGTAGGCGAATAAGGCTTTTTGCAAGACCATATCGAACCTGTGATGAGTACTACAAATAATATCTTCCAGCAATTTTTCATCGTCCTTAAAATCTGATATTATAGTTTATAAATGGTATGGCGGTAGCAAATATGGATAACTGGTAACCATTGATGGTACTGCCGCTTGATGTAAAATAGGTTGAATAAGCGTTCTTCCGGCCGGTTAGGTTGTAAACACCTATAGTCCATGAGTTGTGCGTAAGTTGATGAACGCGGTGATTACCTTCTATATTGATCGAAAAATCTGAACGGAAATAATCGGGGATGCGGTACTCATTACGGTCGGAGTAGTAAACCCGTTCGGCACCTGCATATTCATACTTGGCAATTGGCAGAGTAATTGGCCGCCCGGTACTGTACACCAGATTAAGCGACATACTGTAGCGGTGTGTAAAGCGATAATTACCTGTAAAGTTAAAGTTATGCGGCTTATCATAATTGGCCGGGTAGTAATTGCCTTCGTTAATTAGTTCGCCGGCGTTCGGGTCGTCCTGTCTCAAAAAGGTGCGCGAATAGGTGTAACTGGTCCAGCCATTTAACTTACCCACATTTTTACGGATCAGGAACTCGATACCGTAAGCTTTACCTTGCGTATTCAATACGTCGGTTTCAATATGTGGGTTCATTACCAGTACTGCGCCGCTTTTGTAATCGAGGTAGTCTCTTAAACGTTTATAGTAAACCTCAACAGAGGTTTCGATCGTGTTTGATTTGAAGTTTTTGTATAGCCCCATCGATACCTGGTCGCCATATTGCGGTTTAATGTTGGGATCACTTAGTTTGTAAACATCGGTTGGCGAAATGGCCGTAGTGTTTGATAACAGGTGGATGTATTGGCGCAAGGTATTGTAACCAGCCTTCACCGAGAAATCATCGGTAAAATTATACCTACCCGATAGCCTGATCTCCGGACCGCCATAGGTTTTGATATTTTTGCCTTTGCCATAGGCAGTGCTATCAATCAAAGTATTTTCTGTTTTAGGCTGGCCGGGTGCATAATCATAAACCGTATGCGGGCCTAAGTAGTTATATAAAGAGTAACGCATACCCGCACTGAAGGACAACTTATTGGTCACATCAAATTTATCGCCCAGGTAAATGGCGCTTTCCAGTGCATGCTCTGGCTCCAGCATTTGGGGTACTACCAATGAGCCGCTGCCTTCGGGTGTATAATTGCCGCCTTCTACATGGTATAGCAATGAACTTAATCCGAAATCGAGCGTATGTTTACGGCTCAGGTAATAGGTAAAATCTGTTTTAAGATAGATTTGCCTGATGTCGAAATTCAACTTATAACCATCAACTGGGTTGGCATCGCTGCTCACGCTGTACTGATAATCATCAACCCCGGTAGAAATCAGGCTGAACAGTTTATTGTTATAAGTATGCTTCCATTTTATCGCGGCATTTTTATTACTGTAACTATAACTTGTATCGCTGTTTAATTTAAAGCCATCGTGGCTCATGTAGCCGGTGAAGTACAGGTTGTTCTTTTCGTCAATCTGGTGGCTGATGCCCAGGTTCAGATCATAAAAAGATGCGCTGCTGTGTTTGTAAGCATCGGGTAGTAAATGCAGCAGCCAGTCTGAATAAGTAGTACGGCCGCCGAAAATAAAAGAAGTTTTATCTTTAACTATCGGGCCTTCTATATTCAGCCTGCTGGTCAATAAACCAATACCGGCTGACCCTGTAAATTTCTTTTTGTTTCCTTCGCGGTCTGTTACCTGCAGTACAGACGAAAGCCTGCCGCCATAATTTTCGGGGATGCTGCTTTTATACAATTCAATATCCTTAACAATATCGGGGTTAAAGGCCGAAAAGAAACCAAAGAAGTGGGCCGGGTTATACACGGTTGATTCGTTCAGCAAAATCAAGTTCTGATCGGCAGCTCCACCGCGTACGTTAAAGCCGGTAGTTGCTTCGCCTACTGAAGTTACGCCGGGCAGGGTTAACACAATCCGTAATACATCCGCTTCACCAAAAACAGCGGGTACCTGTTTTATACTTTTAATATCGAGCCGGGTGGCACCTAATTCAACGCTGCGCACATTGGCTACTTTATCGGCAGAAATTTTAACTTCTTTTAGGGTTGTAACCTGCTCTCGCACATCAATATTAAGGCTCCCGTTTGAGTACATCACCACCTGGCGATGCGTATCGCTCATACCCAAAGCTTTAATATTAACTACGTTCCGGCCTCGTGGCAGCACAATTGAATAATAACCAAACTGGTTAGTAGCTATTCCGTTCTTTGAGCCTGCTACCATGATACTTGCGCCGATAACGGCCTCGCCCGTTTTAATATCGCGGATGTAGCCTGCCAGTGTAACACTACCTCCTTTAATATTATTGGTTTTTATACCAACTTCATAAAGCTTGTTTTCTGTAGTGGCTTCGGCTACCTTTTTTTCAGCAATGTCTGCGGTATAATCTGTTATAGCTACAGCGGATGGTGCACCGTTTGTTGTCGCTTTGTTATAAAAACCTGCGGCCAGTTGTGGTTGAAGCTGGCGCTCGCGGGTCAGGAAAACATCGTGTTCACTGGTAATTGCAAAATGGAAATTGGTGTTAGCAAAAGCTTGGGTAAGTACGGTTGCCAGTGGCTTATCGGTTAATTGCAGTGTAACCCGCAAGCTATCAAACTGACTTGCATCGTAGTAAAAATGAAAACCGGTTTTGGTTTGCAGATCGGCCGCTACATCATCAATAGTGGCTTGTTTAAAATCAACACTAATCGGTTTTGTACTTTGCGCCATTAATAAAGTACAGCTAAACAATAAATACAAAAGTGACAGGTAGATTTTCTTCATATTACTGGCTTAGGTGGTCATAATAAGAAGCGATGCCGGCTATTGCCCGTTCGGGCGCTTTTTTAAAATTCAGGTCGTTGCTTTTAATATATTGCTGCAGTTCTTTTTTATGATCTTTCAGCAGCTTTAAAATATCCCCCTCGCTGCTTACCGCTTCATAATCTGCCCCCCGCTTTATATAGAATAGCTTTTTGGTTGTTGTAAAATAAGTTTCAATATCATTACCCGATGTTTGGTTTTGGATAGATTTACTGTACCGCGCTATAGCTTCGGTTTTACCGCCATAAAACTGATCGTAAAAACCCGAGGCAAAAACTTTATTGTTATTAACGGTATCGGCCGAAATATACACAAAATGATGCCCGTCCAAGTCAAACATCGAAACCCGCTCACTGGCCAATATGTACTGCGAAATTTTGTTGTAAAGCTGTACTACCAATAAATCTTTATTCACATCGTACAGCATGGGTACCTTGGTAAAAGTATAACCATCAAACATTACCGTGCCTGGTATCATTTCTTTTAGATCATGAAAGTTGGCGTTATTTTTTATCAGTGGGCTATAGGGTGTGTATTCAATACCGTTATATAACCTCGACTGCTGGTCAATGGCTTTATTGTAATTATTTACCACATAGCTTTCTACATAACTGCTTGCAGTACTGTCGGCGCTTGCTTTTTGGGCATAGCTGCTGGTCATAAAAAAAAGAGGCAACAGGCCAAAGGCCAGTGCGCTTATAATTGGTTTCTTCATTGCAAAAAAGAGGAGAAAGATGCAATATCTTAAGACGTTATCGTCTCTAAACCAAATCTATAATTAATCCTGTTATGAGTTAAGTTTATTTGTAAAAAAATGACTTAATGGTAAGTTTGGTTGCGAGTATCAGATATTTGGTTGTCGGTTGTCAGCAACAAATAGTTCAACAAAAGCCCGGACAACTGACAACTGGTAACCGACAACTCTTATCTTTACCCCATGATATTGCCTGTTACTAAAGAGCGGATTATTTTAGGGATTGACCCAGGTACACAGGTGATGGGGTACGGGGTGGTTAAAGAGCTTGGCTCTAAAACCGAAATGATAAGCCTGGGCATTGTGAAGATCCCGGCCGGTGACGACCACATGATTAAGCTACAACGCATTTTCGAGAAAACGGTTGAACTCATTAACATGTATCACCCGGATTGCTTAGCTATTGAAGCACCCTTTTATGGTAAAAACATACAGGTGATGTTAAAGCTTGGCCGTGCACAGGGTGTTTGTATTGCAGCGGCATTATCGCGCAACATCCCGGTTAACGAATATGCGCCACGAAAAATTAAGCAGGCTATAACCGGTAATGGTAACGCTACTAAAGAGCAGGTAGCTGCCATGCTACAGCAATTACTCCAATTTAAAGAAACGCCAGAGTTTTTAGATGCAACGGATGGATTGGCTGTTGCAGTATGCCACAGTTTCCAAAAGATAACTACAGGCCGCGGCAGCAAGATCAGCTACTCGGGCTGGGAATCATTCGCCAAAGAGAACAAGTCGCGGGTTAATGCACCCATTAAGTTTAAGAAATAGCCCTTTTTTAAGGGTTATTACATTACTTAAATAAGTAATGTTTTTCAGTCGATAAATTGCTAATAAATGCAATTACTCGCCGTCTTCTTCTGCTATTTCGTTGTGAATGGCTAATTTAATTTTAGCCGCGGTTGCCGCTAACTCTTCGTTGCTGAAAGATAATTTCGGGCGCGAAAAATCGATATCGCTCACCTTATTAATTGGGATCAAATGGATGTGTGCATGTGGCACTTCAAGCCCGATAACTGCAACGCCAACTTTTAAGCATGGGATTGCGCGCTTGATACCATTGGCCACAATTTTTGCAAACATTTGCAGGCCGGTATAAGTCTCATCATCCAGATCGAACAGGTTATCAACTTCCTTTTTAGGGATCACCAGCACATGGCCCTCAGCCAGCGGACTGATATCCATAAAAGCCAGGAACTCGTTACTCTCGGCAACTTTGTGTGCGGGTATTTCGCCTGCTATGATTTTAGAAAAGATTGTCATCTTTTGATGAGTGGTTGATTATGTGAATTTTGATTGAGTTGTGTGGTTACAATTGATTAGGTTGATTGAATCTGGTAAGAACCACTTAACTCAATCAACCCAATCAACTACTCACTACCTACTGATTTCCAGTATTTCGAATTCCATTTTACCGGCGGGTACTGTAATTTCTATCTTTTCGCCTACTTTTTTGCCCAGTAAACCTTTGGCAATTGGTGATGCTACAGATATTTTACCAGTTTTAATATCAGCTTCATTTTCTGACACCAACTGGTAGCTCATGGTAGTGCCGTTTTTAACATTCTTAATTTTAACTACCGAAAGTGCCAGCACCTTCGAAGTATCAAGTTTAGATTCATCGAGCAAGCGGGCATTGGCCAACAATTCGCCCAGTTTGGAAATTTTGGCTTCATGCAAACCTTGTGCTTCTTTAGCTGCATCATATTCTGCATTTTCAGAAAGATCGCCTTTATCACGAGCCTCTGCTATGGCTGCAGATATTAATGTCCTGCCCTTAGTTTTTAAGTACTGTAGCTCTTCCTTTAAATTTTCTAAACCTTCTTTGGTGTAGTATGCAACATCTGCCATAACTCACTAATTATTTTAAATTCCTGAATGTCATTAAATAAAACCGCCCTTCCGGCTTTACAGTTACGCAAGGGCTTTAAAAACAAACAAGACTATAACGGCATACCGGCATAGTCTTGTTTGGAGTAAAACGAAGATAAGCGATTTAAATTTTAAAATCCAAATTTTTTAACCGCCTACTGTTCACGTGTGTTTATAAGTACAACTACTGCTGTGTAAATGTTTTTAATTTATCGGCCAGTACCTCGCTTATTCTTCGGTACGAGTCAAACGTCCACCCGGCAACATGCGGGGTTAATAAAACCTTGCCTGATGTGCGCAGCGCTTCATACCAGGCCTGCTCGCCCAGGCCTGGAAATTTCTCCACTTCCAAGACATCCAATCCGGCACCTAAAATTTTGCCTTCTTTAATAGCGTTTAATACTGCTTGTGTTTTTACAATTGGGCCACGGGCTGTATTTAAAAAGAAGATCGGCTTACGGAAATGGAACAGGTATTCATCATCAACCATACCTTTAGTTTCTTTAGTTAAGGGGATGTGTAAACTCAGCACATCGCTGTGCTTTACAATTTGCTCCATGCTTACTTCGCGGGCATAGCCATCGCTAAAGCCGGTTTTATATTTATCGTAAGCAATTGCATCAACCCCAAAGCCCGATAGTTTACGGGCAAAACTGCTGCCCATAAAGCCATAACCAATAATACCAACAGTTTTGCCTTTTAGCTCAAACCCACGGTTGACTTCGCGGCGCCACTCACCGGCACGCACTTCATCATCGGCACGGTTAAAATTATTCATTAATGATAGCAGCATACCAATAGCATGCTCGCCAACAGCATCGCGGTTGCCTTCGGGCGCATTAAGCAGGGTAATGCCTTTTTCAATGGCGTAAGCTTCGTCAATATTATCCATACCGGCACCGGCGCGGGCTACGAATTTTAAATTAGTAGCCAGGTCGATCACCTCTTTACTAACCTGAAATTTAGAGCGAATGGCCAAACCAGCGTATTCGGGCAAAATGGCCAATGCTTCCTGTACAGTTATTTTAGGCTGATAATTACAATTGAAGCCTAAGGCTTCGGCACCTTCCATAAAGGCAGGATGCAAATCATCAACAATGAGTATATTTTTATTATCCAAGGCGTGTTGTGCTATTATTGAGGCGCAAAAATAATGGAAACCCTGATAATTAAGGTAGATAGCTGAAAAGATGCAAATAACCTGACAGATTGGACCCCACCTAAATCCTCCCCGCGAGGGAGGACTTAAAAAAATAAGCAAAACCAAGTTAAAGTCTCCCCAACCGGGGGAGATTATTCAAAATTATTTTTTTAAAGGATTTCATGAAGGCTTCGCCGTTTAGAGGGGGGGTTACGTACGATTCATATAAGCGCACAGTAACAGGCCATTCAAACCCCGGCAAAAGATCTATCTGTTCTTGAAAGCCCGCTTAGTTTCAATGCTGTTCTTTAACACCATAGTTGGTTTCGAGCTCATGCGGAACATGGCGATGCGAGTGGAAGTTTCCGTTTTCAATATCCCGTAATCCAGCTTCAATGCTGCGCTTAACGGCATCGGGCAGGTAGTGATAAAAATCTGTGTTGTTGCGTTGCAGCACGGCTTTAATTTCGCTCAGCACATCGGGATCATTTACCTCCAACAGCTGTTTTATCAACTCTAATTTTTCGGTTTGCAGGTCCATACTCAAATATACATAAAAATGTACCCGATAAATGAAATTAACTTGCTGATAATTAAGCCTATTTGTGTATGTTTTTCAAAACCAGCGAACTTGCTTTTATATAAGGTTTAAGCTGGGCGTAAGTTATCAGCAAAACACGATCGGGTTCGTGGCTGCGCGCTACATGAGGCAATGCATCGTCGGTCTTAAACCAGATCCCTTTATCTGTGAAACTGTAATTACTAACAATGATGCTGGTTGTTAACGACTCGAGGTTCGCTTTCAGATCATCATAAGCCTCCTGGTCGTCATCCTTGTTTTCAGCATCAGCGCTATCGTCTGGTTTTTCAAGCTCTATGGCCTTTTTCAACTGCTTTTTATAGAGCTGGGCCACATACTCCATTCCGGCCTGGTTAATCTCATTTTCAATGGGGTAAGGTTTACCTGTATGCACATCTAAAGTCAGCCATTCCTCCCATTCAGATGGATAGGCTCCATAATACTCATAATAAAGCCCAATTGATATTACATCGGCATTAACAAAATCAACATCATAACTTAAAGCGGTTGTCTGGCAGCCACATTTGCTATATCGAGCAACAACCGTATCCAGGATATCTCCCCTCAATAAATTCTTTTCAGATAAGGAATCTCTTAAGGCCGGATATTTTTCGGACACTACGGGAAACAATAAACTATCTGTTTGCTGTTGATAATGGAGATAAACTTTTTTTGTAGAAACTATAATATCGCTGCCCGGCTTACCGGTTTGGGCACAGCTAATTTGATAAACCATTAAAAATGTAAGGGCTAAAAGGCAGTACTTCATTGATTTAAAGATTTTATTAGCTAACGGAATGCTTAGCACTTAATTACTACTGATCTTGATTAATGTGGCCGATTTTACGTTCTTTATTTATAAAACCCACCAAAATCCTCCCCGGTAGAAATACTGTGTAGCCAAAGTTTGATCGGCATAAATTATACCCCTTGTGAGCGTTTTTGCATTTGCACTGACAGTAGTTTCCGTTTCAAAGGCTACCGTGTACCCACAAGTTTGATTGCCATAAAATTATACCCCTTGTGAACGTTTTTTGCAAATTGCATCGGCAGTAGTTTTCCCCTTCAAAAGGCTACAGTGTACCCACAAGTTCGAATCAGCCTAAATATACCCCTTATTAGCGTTGCTGCAAACTGCATCGGCAGTAGTTTTCCCCTTTGAAAGGGGAAGACAGAGCAGTGCTAATGCTACTCCCTTTAATAAGGGGTAGAAATGACAGCAGGTTAAAAGATGAG
>CAHJXH010000130.1 GCA_903644075.1 Sphingobacteriaceae bacterium
ATTTACATTATAACCGGCTCTAATTTGGCTGGTAAAAGTACTTTTCTAAGAACCATAGGTATTAATGCCGTGCTGGCTTTATGCGGTGCACCGGTTTGTGCCGAAAGTATGGAAGTATCGGTAATTACAATGGTGAGTTATATGCGCATCAAAGATTCGCTCAATGAAAGTACCTCTACCTTTAAAGCAGAACTTGACCGCCTGCAAATGTTATTGGCTGCGGTAGAAGGTGATGAGAAAATCTTCTTCCTGATTGACGAGATGCTGCGCGGTACGAACTCTGTTGATAAATACCTTGGTTCGAAAGCAGTGATAGAACAACTGATCAGCAAAAAAGGGGTAGGTCTGGTTGCTACCCACGATCTGCAGATTGCGCACCTCGAACAAAAGTATCCGGATTATATTCGCAATTTTTACTTCGATATCCAGGTATCAGATGGTGAAATGTTGTTCGACTACAAGATCAAAAACGGCGAGTGCAAAACCTTCAACGCATCCATGCTGCTTAAACGGATTGGCATCGAAATAGAAGCCTGATTATGCCTGTAATACAGCCGTTTGTAATCATATAGTTGCACATTTGCAAATGGTATTAATAGCTGTTAATAATTTATATACGTTACAAATTATAGTACAGTCGCATTTATGTTACATAAGCGACTATATTTATCGCATTAGCAATTGGGTTTGGTAGGGTTGGTGATAAGCTGCTAAAGCATCATTAAATTAATGCATTAACTATGGATAATTTTATAGCCGCCCGTTCGCAAATGGCGCTCTCGTTAGGGTTTCACATTGTTTTTTCGTGTATAGGTATGGTGATGCCATTTTTTATGGCCGTTGCCCATTTTATGTGGCTGCGCACCGGGAATGAAACCTACAAAAATGTAACCAAAGCCTGGAGCAAGGGAGTTGCCATTTTCTTTGCAACAGGTGCGGTTTCTGGCACGGTACTATCTTTCGAATTAGGTTTATTATGGCCCGAGTTTATGAAACACGCCGGGCCAATTTTCGGAATGCCATTCTCGCTCGAAGGAACCGCTTTCTTTATCGAAGCCATCGCCCTGGGGTTCTTTCTTTACGGTTGGGAACGCTTTAACCGCTGGTTCCATTGGGGTACCGGTGTGCTGGTAGGGGTGAGCGGTATAGTATCGGGCATATTAGTAGTAGCGGCTAACAGCTGGATGAATAGCCCGTCAGGCTTTGATTACCTCGATGGCAAGTATACTAATATCGATCCGATCAAAGCGATGTTTAATACAGGCTGGTTCTCACAGTCGCTGCACATGACTATTGCCGCCTTTGCCGCTACCGGTTTTGCGGTTGCGGGTATCCATGCGCTGATGATCGTGCGCAAACGTAACATTGGGTTTCATACGGTAGCATTTCGTATTACAGCTGTGTTTGCGGTAGTAGCTGCTATTTTACAGCCTTTAAGCGGAGATATCTCAGCCAAGTTTGTAGCTAAAAATCAGCCTGCGAAACTGGCGGCCATGGAGGCGCATTTTAAAACAGAAACATACTCGCCATTGATTATTGGTGGTATCCCGGATACGGCAAATCATAAAGTAGATTATGCTATTAAATTACCCGGTATGCTGAGTTTAATGGTAAACGATAAATTTAATTCGGAGGTAACCGGATTGGATAAAATCCCGGTGAATGATCAACCGCCTGTGGCAGTTACACACTATGCTTTCCAGATTATGGTAGCTTTAGGTATGGCCATGCTGGGTATCAGTTTGCTTTATCTACTGGCTATATGGAAGGTGAAGAAGTGGCTTACACAAGCCTGGTTCCTCAAAATATTTGTTGCTGCCACACCGCTCGGTTTTATAGCCGTTGAAGCCGGGTGGACCGTTACCGAAGTTGGCCGCCAACCCTGGATTATACAAGGCATTATGCGCACTGCCGATGCGGTTACGCCAATGCCTGGTGTTATTTATTCGTTTTACCTGTTTACGGCCGTTTATTTTTCGCTGGCTATAGCAGTAACGTTTTTGCTTGGCCGCCAGATCAGAATGGTGCCCGTAGTTTATGATCATACTAACTTAACCCCGCAAGCATCATGATATACGTAGTTATCGGTTTTTTATGGGTATCGCTGTTAATTTATGTATTAATGGGCGGGGCCGATTTTGGTGCAGGTATTTTAGAGTTGCTGACTACAGAAACCAATAAATCGCATATCCGCAAAACATCGTACCAGGCCATTGGGCCAATATGGGAAGCTAACCACATGTGGTTAATTATTGCGGTGGTTATTTTGTTTGTAGGCTTTCCACAGGTTTATACTACAGTTTCGGTTTACCTGCACATCCCCTTGGTTATAATGCTGATGGGCATTATTGCTCGCGGTACAGCTTTCTCATTCCGTAACTACGATGCCATTAAAGATAGCATGCAGCGCGTTTATAATAAAATTTATGTGTACTCGAGTTTTATTACACCATTGTTTCTGGGGGTAATTGCAGGCAGCGCCGTATCGCGCAAAATTGATACAGATGCTACTACATTTCTTTCGGCTTACGTGTTCGATTGGCTTAACTGGTTTTGCTTTTCGGTAGGGTTTTTCACAGTGAGTTTATGCGGATTTTTAGCTGCCATATTTTTAGTGGGAGAGGTAAAGGATGATCTCTCAAAGCGCCGTTACAGGCGCAAAGCTGTGCAGATGAATATCGCTATACTTTTTTGGGCATGCATGATCTTCGCTTCTTCACTGGTAGATGGAATCCCGCTTTTAACATGGTTATTTGGCAATATTATTTCATTACTAACCATCATCAGCGCGGTAATTGCGTTGGTGTTTTTATGGTTTGCTATTTTAAAAGACCGGATAATTGCCATGCGCTTTTTGGCAGGCTTTATGGTTACTATGCTGCTAATCGCAGTAACCTATAGTCACTACCCAAACATTATACTGCTGAAAAATGGTACAGAACTGTCGCTATTGCATCATAAAGGTCCCGAAAAAACAATTGATTCACTTGGGATTGCATTATTGACCGGGAGTTTGTTTATTTTACCTGCATTGTTTTATCTGGTATATAGTTTCGGGAAAAAGAGCCAGCAGGAAACCGCTTAACCTTAAAACGAAACTATCTTTACAAACATTTTCGTTGTATCAGATGTACATAGTGCATACCGAATGAATTATCAAAAACTGACAGACAAAATTGCCAAACATGTGGCCGAATATTATGAGAAGCACCCTCATCCGGAGTTGGTGTATCATAACCTCGACCATACCCAATATGTGGTAAAAGCTGCGCTTAAAATTGCAGAATACTATCAGTTAAATAATGAAGATCTATTTATCCTTACTGCGGCAGCTTGGTTTCATGATACCGGCTATCTGGTAAATCAACTAGACCATGAGGCAAGTGGCGCTAAGCTTGCCGAAGAATACCTCGAAAAACATAATGTGGATGCCGGTATAATTGATAAAGTTGTTGCTACCATCATGGCTACCGCGATGCCGCAAAACCCGGTAACACTTTTAGAGCAAATTATGTGCGATGCGGACCTGTATCATTTGAGCAAGAAATCATTTATGGAGAAGAGCGAAGAACTCCGTAAAGAGATGGAAGCTTTAAATCATAAAGAAATTACCAAAGAACTCTGGTGGCCTGGAACCATTGCTTTTATGGAGCGGCATCAATATACTTCAGATTATGGTAAGCGGGTCCTGGAGCCTAAAAAGGCAGAGAACCTGGCTTTATTGAAAGCAGAAGTTGAAACGAACAATCACCATACAGATTACGAACGGTTAGAAAAAGACGTGGAAGAAGAAGGGCCTAAAAAAGATAAAAAGGAAAAGAAAGATAAAAAGGATAAACCTGAAAAAGGTATCGAAACTATGTTCAGGATTACCTCGAGCAATAACCAGCGTTTAAGTGATATGGCCGATAAAAAGGCGCATATTTTAATTACAGTTAACTCGATTATACTTTCGGCCATCATCAGTTTGGTGTTGCGAAGGCTGGATGAAAATGGGTATTTGATTATGCCAACCTTTGTTTTACTGGCCGTGAGTTTAACCTCTATGACTTTTTCTATCCTCGCTACCCGGCCTACTATTCCGCATGGTACATTTGAGCAAAAGGATCTGGATGATAAAACCGTAAATCTTTTATTCTTCGGTAACTTTTACCGTATGCCAATTGAGCAATATAAGCACGGAATGCAACTGGTTATGGATGATAAAGAGTTTCTATATGGCTCTTTAATTAAAGACGTTTATTCGCAGGGTGCAGTACTTGGCCGTAAATATTTTTTGTTACGCTGGGCCTACAATGTTTTTATGTTCGGGCTTATTGTGGCTGTAATTGCATTTATTATAACCTCGGTTATCCACACCAATTCAAACAGCGCTAATTAATTATTACCGGCAAACAAGTGTTTGGCTTTGTTAAATAAACGGCCTTCGGTTGCCTTGTTGCGGTACATAATGAATAGTAGGGCAGATACAATGCCCACAATACCTTCTATCCCCATAGCAACCCGCGGACCCATAGCGTTAGCCATTAAACCGATCAGTAAGCTACCTATCGGTATCATACCTTGATAGGCCATTACATAATAACTGATTGCCCGTGAGCGCATGTTGGGTGCGGCATGTGTTTGTATAAAAGTATTAATGGCCGATGTTTGTGCCATCATCCCGATACCCGTAAACGTCATAAATATTAGCGCAATAGGCAGTAATTTAGCATGTGCCAACAATAATACGCTGATACCGAAAAGCATGCTTGCAATGGTTATGATTTTGATCAATCCTTTACTATTCTTCAGATTCGCCAAATAAACGGCACTAATTACTGAACCCAATCCCGCAGTACTCTCAAACCAGCTGAAAGTTTTGGCATCGCCATTAAATAAATCTTTAGCAAAAAGTGGCATCAAGGTGTTGAAGGGGATAACGAATAAACTACTCATACCCAGCATAATTACCATACTGCTGATGTCTTTATTGCCCGATACATATTTAAAACCTTCTTTCAACTCGGTCCATATGTCGGTTTGAGGTTTAACTACAGCGGCCAGGTTTAGCCTCATCATAAATAAACAGCTTAGCACAGCAATGTAGCTTAAGAAGTTACTGATGAAACAGAAATCCTCACCCAACGTACTCAAAATAATACCAGCTATGGCCGGGCCAGCAATACGGGCAATGTTAGTCATGGTAGAGTTAAGGGCAATGGCATTTGGCAAGTCTTCTTTATTATCAACCATCTCAACCATCAATGATTGGCGGCAGGTAATATCGAAAGCATTGATAATGCCTTGTAAAAGGCTCAAAGCAATAATACCGGGGATGCTATAATATTTAAAGTAGATCATGGCAGCCAGTGCACCAGCCTGTAACATCGAAATCACCTGGGTATAAACCAACACCTTAAAACGATTATGCCTTTCTATGTAACTACCTGCATAAGGCGATAAAACCAGCGAAGGTATCAGACTCACAAAGCCAACAATACCAAGCAATACTGCCGAACCGGTTAAGCGGTAAACCAACCAGCTCACAGCTGTTTTTTGCATCCATGTACCAATTAATGATACAGATTGCCCGTAGAAAAAGAGTTTGAAGTTTCGGTATTTTAATGAGCGGAGTATATTCATTTTAGAGACAATTTTTGGGCATTTAAGCCTCTGTGGCTGCCCTGTGTTATGTTATCTTTTCGTTGATACAAAAATCGGCATAATGATTACATTTGTAAAATAGATTGTTTTAATGATATTGATTGTTAAAAACGATTGATTATGGAAGTACGCCAACTGGGATATTTTGTAAAAGCGGCAGAGCTGCTGCACTTCACTAATGCGGCAGAAGCGGTATATATTACACAGTCGACCCTCTCCCAACAGATCAAATTGCTGGAGCAGGAACTGGGTATGCCGTTGTTCGACAGGCTGGGCAAACATGTTAGTTTGACTGAGGCTGGTAAGGTGTTTTTAACCCATGCCCGCCGCATTTTGCTCGATATAGAAAAAGGCAAACAAGCCATAGCCGATTTAAACAACATGCTAACCGGCGAACTGCGGGTAGGGGTAACCTATGCTTTTACTTCGATGATATTGCCCGTGCTGCCCATCTTCTCCAAGGAATTCCCGGCATTGAAAATTTACCTCGAATATGGTGCTCCAGAAGATCTTGAGTTCAAACTCAAACAGTCGGAGTTGGATTTGATCCTGGCATTTCACAACCAAAGTAATGACCCTGATTTCGACCTGCAGCCGCTCTCTAAATCGAACATCGTGATGGTGGTATCAAAGGATAACAAACTGGCAAAACTGAAGAACATCAGCCTAAAAGACCTGATGCAGTTCAACCTCGTTCTGCCTGCCAAAGGCTTCAGCTCACGGAATTTTGTGGATGAATTGTTTGAGAAGAAGAAAATGAAACCCTCTATCCGTGTCGAACTGAATGATATGCACTCGCTGTTGTCACTCGTACAAAACAGCGACCAAGTGAGTATTATTAATGAGAAAGCACTGATAGGTTGGGATAAACTTGTGGCTATACCTATTACAGGGAATAAGCTCTCAAGGCAATCATATGTAATTTGGAATAGGGGCGCATATCGAAAAAAAGCCGCAGTTATTTTTGCCGAAGAGTTACTGAAAATAGGCAGCGAAGTATAAGCATATTGGCAGTTACACTGTAAAACTGTATCTTACCGTACCTGTTAAAAGCTTATCTCCTGGTATGGTATTAGAAACTTCTATTATATGCATTGCCCTGGTACTGGCAATTTTGGCATTGGTGATGGTGTCGCAAAAATTAAAGGTTGCCTATCCAATGGTATTGGTTGTCGGTGGTTTAGTTCTGAGCCTTATCCCCGGTTTGCCTAAGGTGAGGGTTAATCCCGAACTTGTATTCGTTATCTTTTTACCTCCTTTACTGTTCGAGGCCGCCTGGCAAACCTCGTGGAAAGATCTGTGGAAATGGCGACGGGTTATCGGCAGTTTTGCATTTTTGATTGTATTGCTTACCTCGTTTGTTATTGCCATGGTATCCAGCAGTGTAATACCCGGCTTTACTTTGGCGCTGGGATTTTTACTGGGTGGTATTGTATCCCCGCCCGATGCAGTTTCGGCCACGGCTATACTCAAATATGTGAAAGTTCCCAAACGGGTTAAATGTATTGTAGAAGGCGAAAGTTTATTGAATGATGCCTCGAGTTTAATTGTATTCCGCTTTGCATTGGTGGCCGTGGCATCGGGTCAGTTTGTGTTTCATCAGGCGGCACTCAGCTTTGTTTTGGTAATTATAATGGGTATTGTTGTGGGGATAGCTATTGCGTTTGTTTATTATGCCATACACAAATGGTTGCCTACCGATGCCAATATCGATATTATCCTTACCCTAACTGCACCTTATGTAATGTACATTGTTGCCGAGCGGATGCATTTTTCGGGCGTACTGGCTGTGGTGAGCGGCGGGTTGTTGCTATCGTCCAAAAGTCACCAGTTTTTGAGTACTACCAGTCGGCTGGCTATCAGTAACGTGTGGTCGGCATTGGGGTTTATATTTAACGGGGTAGTATTTATGCTGATAGGCCTGGAATTGCCAGAAATTATCAGGCAGTTAGGAGATGTGAGTTTGTTATCTGCTATTGGATATGGTGTGTTAATTTCGGCAGTACTTATCGTTTTGCGCATCCTCTGTACTTTGGGTGCTTCGGTATTTACGGTATTCATCAGCCGTTTTATTACTACTGCTGATAACCGTCCAGGCTGGCGAGGTCCGCTTATTTTGGGCTGGGCAGGTATGCGCGGTGTCGTGTCGCTGGCTTCGGCATTATCAGTACCTTTTTACCTGAGCAATGGCATCGCCTTTCCGCAACGGAATCTTATTTTGTTTATCACCTTTACCGTTATCCTGATTACGCTGGTGGTGCAGGGAATTACGCTGCCCTTATTGATCAACTGGGTAAACATGGAAGATCCGGACGATTTATTACCGCCCCACGAACTCAATATCCTCATCCGGAAAACGCTTGCCAGAACAAGTTTGGCTTACTTAAATGAGGAATACGCAGAGTTGCTGAAAGACAATAAACCTTTACAGCAATTGAAGTTTATGTACGAGAACGAGCAGTGCTTTAGCATGGATGACGATGGCAGATCAAAAGACTTCCAAAGGATCTATGGCTTGCTGATAGAAAAGCAACGCGACTGCCTGGACCAGATCAACAACATGCCCCGCATTGATAGCGAAATGGTTCGGAGGTACCATAGCTTGCTTGATCTGGAAGAAGAGAAGGTGAGGATGAGGTATAGTGATGGGGAATGATTAGGAAAATTAACCGATTTGTTGATTCGGCAATTTGTCAATAATTAGCTTGGCATTGACAAATTAGCAAATTGCCGTATTAGCTAATTAGAGTGGCACGTGCCACTTGTGCCACCTGTGCCACTTTGCAGACTTAAAAGTCAGTATTGTACCGAACGGTATATTTTAATATGTTGATTTTAAGATAATTACACGTGGTTTTTATTGATTTTTGATTGCGTTCCTGTGCCACTTTTGCTGACTTAAAAGTTATATTTTGTGACAGGATTTTGTCACAAGCCAACTCTACACCCGCTGAATTTATTTCGGCACGACGGTTGGGGAGTGCATGACATATAGAGAGAAACCCGCTACATCTTTATTGCTCACTCATTCACTCCTTCTATCATTCAGTCACTATCTAATTGCTACTTAGCGCTCAGTAACTTCTGCGCCCTGAACAAGTTATCTGCCGATTGCAAAATCTTGTCTTTCAGCTTAGGGTTATAATCGGGATGGGCCTTTAAAAAATCATTTACTCCATGAAATGCTGCCGGGCTCTGATAGCTGCTTAATATCGATCCTAACCACGATTGCGGGAAAAACACATCGCCGGTGCGCTGTATTTCTTCAACCAGATCGAGGCTTTTGGGTATGTATTTTACGGAGGTATTTTGCCTTAATGGATGATTAAGATAGGATAATGCTGCCGTTACCCAGGCTTCTTTCTGCCGGTTTTTCCGATCGGCAAGGCTTCTGAAAAACTTGTCCCTCTCCAGCGGGTCTATTGACAGGGCGGGCATCAAAAATTCAATACGTTTTTTACGGTCGGTGTTGGTAACGCGATCTTCCTGTTGTTGTAAAATGTGGGTAGTGGTATCACTTCTCAACGCAAATGAAAAAGCGAGCGAAGTATAATCATCTTCCGTTAATTTAACCCCAGCAGGTGGTTGCTTTTGCTGCCATATGTTGTAAATGTTGCTTTGCGCTTCATGACTTAAATAAACATCCTGGTAAGCCCTGAACAATATTTTTTTGTTGTTAACCGCGGCCTGCTGTTGCATGGCAGTCCAGAAAGATTGCTCAACCGTGGCGGCCATTTTTTGCCTGTCGGCAGGGCGTATAAATTCCCAATAGATACTGCCAATGTAGCCGGTCAGCATGCGTAGGTTCATCTCATTTTTTTCAACAACCAGGCCTTTGGTAAATAGTTCCAGCAGTTCATTTGGTTTAAAATAGCGGCTGGCCAGCATGTTTTCGTAAGCAGCAATATAGGCCGATGCGCGTTGCAGCGGGCTTGCCATATCATAAAGGCCGGTGGTGCTGTTTTTATCAGTTGGGAATAAGCCATAACCCATACCATTGCTGTTAAAGAGTATATAGCTTGGTTTTGTAAGGCCATTGGCTGCTTTCAAATCCAATTGATTGCCAATTACATTGGCGGTAATGGTTTGGTTATGGTCCGGATAAACCAATGTGATATTAAATGCCTGAGGCCAGTTACGCTGTTCACCAAATTCGGCGTGCTGAGTTATGGTAAACTGGCTGATTTTATCGTTCGCGTAGTTTACACTATAATTAAAAACCGGGCGACCGGGCTGGTTTACCCA
Organism: Sphingobacteriaceae bacterium; assembly: GCA_903644075.1. Taxonomy (GTDB): domain Bacteria; phylum Bacteroidota; class Bacteroidia; order Sphingobacteriales; family Sphingobacteriaceae; genus Mucilaginibacter. The sequence goes on from CAHJXH010000130.1 coordinate 9,892, forward strand.
AACCTTGTTCCATGCGTACAGGTCGGTTTTACTGTGTTTGCTTAAAATGGCAATCAGGTCATTCCAGGTTGCATTGGTGTAGGCGTATTTCTTCAGGTATTCCTGTATACCGAGCCTGAAATTATCAGCACCCATCAGCAGTTCCAATTGACGCATCATAATTGGGGCTTTATGGTAGATGATGTTACCGTAAAGCGATCCAGCATCCTGCAGATTATCCAGTTGCTGGCGGATGGGGTTAGCTCCTTGCGTGCGGTCTATACCATAGGCGGCAGGGTAGTGGTCCTGCAAAAATTTAAGGTTAAAGGTTTCGCTTCCCATCATTTTCTCGGTCACCTTGTCGGCCATAAAATTGGCAAACACCTCCTTCATCCATACATCGTTAAACCACTCCATTGTTACCATATCGCCAAACCACATGTGTGCAGTTTCGTGCGAAATCAGGTTCGAACGACTAATGAACTGATCCCGGGTAGCGCCATCATCCAAAAACAAGCTCGATGCCTTGTATTGTACTTCACCCGGATGTTCCATGCCGCCAAACTGAAAATCGGGGATGGCAACAAAGCCTACTTTTTGAAAAGGGAAGGGGATACCTGTCCAGCCTTCCAGAAAGCTGATGGCATTTTTATGGGCAATAAATACAGAATCGACACTCAGTTTTATTTTGGCAGCATCAGTTTCGCGGTATAAAAACTCGGCCGTATGCTTGCCGACAGATTGTTGTGCATAGGTGTATTTACCTGCTGTGAACGAAAACAAGTAAGTAGGCAGTTTATCAGAATTGGCAAAGTGAAAAGTAGTACTGTCGCCTTTAACTACCGAATCTTTTTTGATGCCGTTAGCCAGAACTTTCCAGCCGGAAGGCACCTGTAACGTCAGCAAAAAGCGGGACTTCAGATCAGGCTGGTCAAAGCATGGAAATACGGTACGCGCACGGTCTGGTACAAAAAGTGCATACAGGTAATCATCATTTCGGTTCAAAGATTCGTTACCGGCCATAAATTCCAGGTCGATTTTGTTAATACCAGTGTGCAGGTATTTTTTATCGATGAGCAGGTGTTCGTCAAAAAAACTAACAGGAGTTTTAATGTTATTAACCGTGATCGACTTTATGTTTTCTGACGATTGCTTAAAATCGAGCTGTAGCAGTTCATCAGCCGATTTTAAAGTGAAAGTAATGCGCTCTGTGGCATCAATAGGCTGGGTTTTGATAGCAGGGATATTAAAGCTGAGCGTGTATTGCAGATCACTTAAAATAGCATGTCTGTAAGTAGCCAGCTTTAATGATACGCCGGGTTCAACAGGCGCAGGGGTATTTTGTGCAAAGCCGGCGTTAGCCAAAGCAATGAAACACAAAGCCGCCGAAAATATTTTTGTTTTAAACTTCATTACCAGAAGGGTTTTTATTGATGCATTAATTGTACAATAGCGCCGTAGCTCATCCAGGTCATTACCGCAACTACTAAAACACCAAGTATAGTAAGCCAAAGTGGTTGTTTATAATTGGATATAATTTTGTTACGATAAGCGGCTATCAGCATTATGCCTAAGGCCAGCGGGAGGATAAAACCGTTAATGGCCCCAACGGCAATAAGAATTTTAACCGGCTTGCCAATCAACAGGAATATGATGCATGAAACAATGATAAAAGCAATGATGATCTGTCTGTTAAATTTCAGTATCACCGGGTGGAAGCTTTTGATAAAAGATATCGAAGTAAAGGCCGATCCCACTACAGACGATATACCCGCCGACCACATGATCAGCCCGAATAGTTTGTAACCAATTTGCCCAGCAGCCAATTGAAATACCGAAGCAGCCGGATTGTCAGGATTCAATTTATTACCTGCACTTACTACGCCCAATGCGGCAATGAAAAGTAGTAAGCGCATCACAGAAGCCAGCCCAACAGCGCTTACCGCACCTTTACTAATGGCAGGCAAATTTTGTACGCCGGTTTGCCGGGCATCCAGTAAACGATGGGCTCCTGCAAAGGTGATATAACCGCCAACTGTACCACCAACAATGGTAAGCACTGCGGTAAAGCTAAAATGAGTAGGGTTAACCGAGCGGATAGCTGCTTCCATCAATGGCGGTTTGCTGATGTAAGCCACAAAAAGTGCCAGTAAAATTTTAAGGCAACCCATGGTTTTGGCGAAGGCATCCATCGCCTTGCCCGATTCTTTATAGATGAAAATGCCGATAGCAATAATAGCGCTCATGATAGCACCCTGACCAACACTTACACCAAACAACACGTTTAAACCCAAGCCTGCACCGGCAATATTGCCAATGTTAAAGGCCATACCACCCAGAAAAACCAGTAAAGAAATAAAATAGCCTAAACCCGGGAAAACCTCGTTGGCAATATCCTGTGCAGGTTTATCGGCCACGGCAATAATGCGCCAGATATTGAGTTGGGCAATGGCATCCAATATGATGGATAGCAAAATAACAAAACCAAAGCTGGCTCCAAGCTGTGCCGTAAACAAAGCTGTCTGCGTTAAAAAGCCCGGCCCAATTGCCGAGCTGGCCATCAGAAAGGCTGCGCCTATGAGAATGCTCCAGTTAAACTTTTTCTCAGTCAATGCGAAGGGATTTAAATTTAGTAGTTATGGGTTGATCTGTGTTTGCTGTTATTTCTCTCAATATTTTTGGGCTCGTATCGTGTAATACGCTGATTCGTATTAGTTCTTGTAAAGCAAGACCAAGAAATACCAATAAGCCGAAGAAATGTGTAAGGGTTAATAATATTGCAATAATTGAAATTATTAAAGGTAGTAGTAAATTTATCTCATAACTTAACGCGATTTTGGAATCGCGCACTTCGAATTTTCCCTTGTATATGGTTCTAAATTGTTTTGATCTTGATTTAAAACGTTCTACCAAAGTAATTGCAATTTTATTATCAGTGTTTTTTATTATCAGATATTCTTTGCCTACATAATTATATACGTTCTCCATCAAAACCGAAGGTTCAATATCAGTTTGTTGTGAAGTTTCATATGTAAGATTAAGCCCAAGCATTTATATACCCGGCGCTTTAATCGTAATTCCTTCAGCCTCTAATTTCTCGTTAATTAGTTTAGCAAATTCAACAGCGTGGCTGCCATCACCGTGCAGGCAAAGGGTTTCGGCTTTAAGCGGAATGTTTTTATTGCTGACTGATTGTACCTGCTGGTGCTTCACCATTTGCAATACTTGCGCGATGGACTGCTGCTCGTCGGTAATTAGCGCGTTGCTTTGAGAGCGGGGAGTAAGTGAGCCATCGTCCTGGTAAGTGCGATCGGCAAATACTTCTGATGCGGTGATGATACCAATCTTTTTGGCGGCCTCAATCATTTCGCTACCGGCAAGGCCGTAGAGTATTAGAGTCGAATCAAAATCGTGCACAGCCTGAACGATGGCTTTGGCTAAGGCTGGATCTTTGGCAGCCATGTTGTATAACGCGCCATGCGCTTTTACGTGGTGCAATTTGCCTCCCGCAGCTTTTACAAAACCGTAGAGGGCACCGATCTGATAAATGGTCATCTGGTAAGCCTCGTTAGCCGAGATCTTCATTTCGCGGCGGCCGAAGCCTTGCAGGTCTGGCAGGCCGGGGTGTGCACCAATGGCTACGCCTTTTTTAATGGCCATAGCCACGGTATGCTGCATTACTTC
>CAHJXH010000131.1 GCA_903644075.1 Sphingobacteriaceae bacterium
GTATATTAAGGGCGGGTTTGTGTTAAGTTTAAATTAATGAGAGCTCAATATAATTAATAAAATAAACACAACCTAAAGTGGTGCCGGCTTTTTTTAATCGAAACAAAATAAGCTATTAATGCTTAGGGGTTCAGCGACTTAGAAGTAGTATGCAATACCTTCGTCACATAAATCTAACAGGCTCAGTTTACCGGCTTAACATTGAAACATTTATTTTTGCGTTTGCGTAAACCTATGCCTGTATCATGAATAAGCATCCTAATTTAATTAAACCAATATTGATCTCTTTTCTACTCTTTTTGGGTTTGCAGGCCTGTACCAAAAGCGCAAGCCTAAAGCCGGATGATATAAAGCCAGATAGCGGCACTGTTATTACTAAACCAACTGACCCAGCCGCTGTTGCCACACAAGGTTTTTTTTTAGATTACTGGCAGCCAAAAAGCTTAGTTGTACCCATGTTTACCGATGTGGAGACTGTGCCGGCCGGCGCTGTTGATGCCACGGTAACTATTGATGCCGAAAAGGTAATCACCAAAGTATCTCCTTACTTGTTCGGCAATAACATCAACACATTTATGGGCCAGGTAGTAACCGAACCAGTGCTAATTAAAAATTTAACCAACCTGGCGCCTAATATCATCCGCGCACCGGGCGGTAGTTTATCTGATCTGTTTTTCTGGAGTGCTGTTCCCGGTGGAAAGCCATCGGATGTGCCGGCTAGTATTACTGTAATGGGTAATAAACTGGGTACCGATACCGCTTTCTGGTATGGTAAAAACACCGCTGCATGGACTTTGAGTGTAGGCAATTATTACCAAACCCTGCAAACTACCAACAGCAAAGGCATTATTACTATTAACTACGGTTATGCCCGCTATGGCACTAGTACACACCCCGATCAGGCTGCCGCACATATGGCTGCCGAATGGGTGAGATACGATGGGGGGCGCACCAAGTTCTGGGAAATTGGTAACGAAAACTATGGCATTTGGGAAGCTGGTTATAAGATTGATATTACCCAGAATAAAGATGGCCAGCCCGAAACGCTGACCGGTGCACTATACGGCCAGCATTTTAAAGTATTTGCAGACTCGATGCGTAAGGCTGCCGCCGAGGTACATAGTACGATTAAAATCGGCGCCGTGATGACCGCCAGCGCCGTGTTGGGTGGTACCATTATCCCCAACTGGAATGCTGATGTATTGGCTGCCATTAATACTTATGCCGATTTTTATATAGTACACAACTACTACACTCCGTTTGCCGAAAACTCTACAGCGGCCACCATTCTCAATACCCCTGCTACCGAGACTCGTAATATGATGAGTTACATCCAGGCATCAACCAGTGTTACGCCCAAGCCCATTGCTTTAAGCGAGTGGAATATCCAAGCTACGGGCAATAATCAGGATGTGTCAAACATTGCAGGTTTGCATGCGGCTATGGTTTTGGGCGAATTAGTGCAAAACAAATATGGTGAGGCCAGCCGTTGGGCGTTGGCCGGTGTGTGGAATAAGGGTGATGATATGGATATGTTTACTGCCGGCGATGAGCCCGAAGGCACTGCCAAATGGTCGCCGCGGCCAGCGTTTTTCTACATGTACTATTTCCAAAAATATTTTGGTGACCGGATGGTTTCATCTACTGTTACGGGCAGTACTGATCTAGTGAGCTATGCCTCTACCTTTACTTCGGGGCAGGCGGGTGTGGTGCTTATTAATAAAGGCACCGCGAACCATGTGGTTACGCTTGATATGAAGAACTTTAAAGCGGGTGCACGTTATTATTATTACACGCTTAACGGTGGTGCCGATGCTACTTTCTCGCGCAAGGTTATTGTGAACGGCATAGGGCCATCGGGTGTATCGGGCGGGCCCGATGATTATACTTCAGTTAAACCCTTCTCAACCAATGTGGTCAAAGGCTTAAAGGTTAATGTACCAGCTTACGGTGCTGTATTTTTAGCCGTTGAGAGCAAATAACATGCACGAAAATAAAGTGCTTATCTTCGCAAACTTATGCTGACTATTTTATACCGCGATGAGCACCTGATTGCTATTAACAAACCCCATGGCTTGCTGGTGCACCGCTCTAAAATTGCCGACGATACTGATGTGTTCGCCCTGCAATTGCTGCGCGATCAAATCGGTCAGCCGGTTTACCCGGCGCACAGGCTTGATCGTAAAACTGGCGGTATTTTATTATTTACCCTCGATAAGCCAACTAACGTAAGTATGCAGCAGCAATTTATGAACAAGGCTGTTGTGAAAAAGTACCTCGCCATAGTACGCGGCTATACTGACCCAATTGGCGAGATCGATTACCCGTTGCGTAAAGAAAATGGTACTTTGCAGGATGCTTTTACGGCATACGCTACCTTAAAGCAAGCAGAACTACCTGTTGCTTTTGGAGGGCATGCTACTTCGCGATATTCATTAATTGAAGCTACGCCAACTACCGGGCGCATGCATCAATTGCGTAAGCATTTTAAACACATCTTCCACCCCATTATTGGCGATCGTACGCACGGCTGCAATAAGCAGAATAAACTATTTCTGGAGCAATGGGAAATGGAAACCATGCTGTTGCACGCGTCATATTTAAAATTTACCCACCCGCTAACCGGGGATATTATTGAAATTGAAGCCCCGGTACATGATGAGTTTAATAGGGTAATGAATTTGATGAACTGGTAAGTTAGAAGTAAGGGTGTTCCGTTTTTTTGAAGCGGAACACTTTTGAACACCCGGAACACCTTGGTAAAAAGCGCCAAATCACCTCTCTTGGTATCATAAAGGCCGTTTTTGCCACCTAATCACAAAATGACTTAAAAGTCCGGAACACCCTGTTTTTTTCTTTTCGCTACCGCAAGCGTTCCGTTTGTGACAGCGTAGCGAATTGGAAGCCTGATACTATTTAAACGCTTCCTTTACCATTTCAACCACATCAACCACCATTTTTTGTTCTATCAAAATCTTATCGTGGCCTGCGCCGTTGTAGGCTTTGGTTTTGATGAAATCGCGGGTTGATAAAAAATCTTGCAGGTATTGGTAGGGTGCAATCTTATCACCTTCGTCATATGCAATAAAGTGGTTCAGGCTAGCATCATGTTGGTAGCGGGCATCTAAGGTGAAGTTGGCGAATTTATCATTAAAGACCCGTCTAAAATCTGCGTAGAAAACTTCCTGGGCTTCTTCGGGAACTTCATTGGCATTCATTGTTGCTTTAAAGTTTTCTTTGAGGTGTACCAGCGGTGTTAAGCTAATAAGTAACTTCGGCTTAATACCGGTTTCATTAATTGTAAACACATTAGCCATAGCACCAAGAGAATGGCCGATTAAGATATCGGGTTCTCCATATTCGCGTATTATAGCTTTAAGAGCCTGTACATACATTAACAGGTTTGCCATTTCGGCTTCAGAACTGCCATTGCCCGGTGCATCAAAAGCTATGATCTGGGTATCAGGGATGGTACGTAATTTAGTGATCAGCTCATAAAAATCTGCCGCTTTGGATGCCCAGCCGTGGGTTAATAAAATTTTACGACTGCCTGTTCCCCAGGTAAAACCATTGAAATTGAGTTCAGATTTGCTGAAGAAAGCATCGAGCGCTTTGAGGCTAAACTTATTCGCCTCATCTAACAGCAGATTTACCGGGTAACGTACCGGCATTTTAGGCGAGTAGCATATCAATTGCCAGAGCAGTTGGTTATACTCCGGAGTGGTTTTGTCTTCGGCTGCTTTTATATTGTTGATAATGCTTTTCAGCTTTTTCATAGGCCACAAAAATAGAAAGGTGTATTACAAAGCTAAAATAATGAGCCGCTTTGCAATGCACCTTTAAAGTTTCTGATAATATGCTGATCCGGAATTAAGATTCCATCTCAACCCGTGTCAGCTTAATGTTGCTTAGCGGGTTTACAACCAATGGTATTTTTTCAATCCGGGTTTCGCTGGTATCTAAACCAAAGGCTTTGGCTTCGCTTTGGGCCAGGCCTTTAATGGCGAAGTAGCTATTCAAAATAAAGCCTTCCTTAACACTGAAGTTGTTATTGTACGACAGGAATTTCTCCATGATAATAAACTGAAAATCTGCAGGCAGGTTATAGCTGCTCAGTGATTCGTATTTACTGGTAATATCCAGTTCGCCACGGCTAATCATATCTTCAACCACCTTGCGGAACAATACGTTGATCCTCGGCTGAATCCTGAACCCTAAACGGAACTCTACGCGGATCACCTTATCATCTTCCAGCTCCTGTACGCTGTACTCCATAGTATATGGGTCGTCCATACGTTCGATGTGTAAGAACCAGTATACGTCGGCACGTTTAGGCTTACGGCTGAGTATCGAGTAAATGATCTTTTGCTCAATCTGTTTATGGTTATTAGCCTTGGTTAAGTAGATTAAATGGGTTGCATATTTCGGGATGCCCTGGTCGTTGCTCATGGCTTGCAACATCGGGATATAATCCTTCAGGTCAACAAAGTTTAAAAAACGGTTGTTGATCTTGCGGGCGCGGTACCAGATATACATGGTAAATATCAGCCCGATCTCGAACACCAGGAAGAATAATCTTTTCAGCAATTTAACGGCATTGGCTACAAAGAACGAGAACTCGACTGTTAAGAAGATTGATACGATGATCACCACTAACCAAAGCGGCCAGTGCTTTACATAGCGCATAAAATAGTACATCAGGATGGTGGTCATGATCATGGCTACGGTGATAGAGAAACCGTAGGCAGCCGTCATGTTTTCAGAGGTACGGAAGTACATAGTAACCGCTATACAGCCAAAACATAATAACCAATTGATGCTCGGGATGTAAATCTGCCCGCGTATGTTGGATGGATATTTAATAGTGATCCTCGGCCAGAAATTCATACTCACCGCTTCGCTGATTAGCGTAAATGAACCGCTGATAAGCGCCTGGCTTGCAATAATTGTAGCCAGCGTTGCAATGCCTATTGACGGTATCAGGAAATAGTGCGGTACAATTTCAAAGAAGGGGTTTACACCATCAAATTTAACGTACTTATGCTGTGTTAACACCCATGCCCCCTGGCCCAGGTAGTTTAGCACTAAAGTGGTTTTAACAAAGATCCAGCTGATTTGGATGTTTTTACGGCCGCAGTGTCCCAGGTCAGAATATAAAGCTTCGGCACCTGTGGTACACAAGAACACCGCACCCAATAACCAGAACCCACGTGGATGCTCGGTTAGCAGGTGAACCCCGTACATTGGGTTTAGTGCTTTAAATATTTCTGGGAAATGGACGATCTGCATCAGCCCTAATGTGCCCAGCATCACAAACCAGATGAGCATAATTGGCCCAAATAAAGCTCCAACTACGTTAGTGCCGAATTGTTGAACAAAGAACAGCAGCAATATAATACCGATAACAATGCCCAGGATGAGCATATTCCCCGGTACGAAATCTTTAGCCAATGAAGGTACCAAACCCAAACCCTCGATAGCCGAGGTTACCGAGATAGGCGGGGTAATAATACCATCGGCCAGTAGCGTACCCGCACCAACAATGGATGGGATAGCCAGCCATTTGCCATAACGGCGTACTAAGGCGTAGAGAGAGAAGATACCACCCTCTCCTTTATTATCGGCTTGCAGGGTAATAACAATGTATTTGAAGGTGGTTTGCAGTGTAAGCGTCCAAAATACGCAGGAGATAGCACCCAAAACGAGAAACTCGCCATGGCTGCCGCCTTCTTTTAATAAAGTTTGAAATGTGTATAATGGCGAAGTACCGATATCGCCAAAGATGATGCCCAGCGTAATTAACACGCCCGCGGCTGAGAGCTTTCTGACGTGTGAACTCATGAATGGAAATTATTAGAACAGCTGCCAGATAGGCCAACTGTTATTGTGATTAAATAGGGGAATTGTAAATACATAACAATTTCCCTATCGGCAACCACCATGCCATTTTGAAAAAATGCTTCTCTAGCGCATTTAAACGCAGATTGCTTTTTGTATAAATTTAAAAACCCTACCAAAATGGAGTGGTTTTATTTCCATTTTGGTAGGGTTAATTTCATAATGATAGAGTTAAGTAGGCTACGTTAGGAGATCTCAATCTAAAACCCAGCATTCAAAACCATTTGTTTTAAGCAGTTCAGCTATTTTAAGCGGGCAAAATTCATCGCCCTGGATGCGCAGTATTTTATCGCAATCATCCAGGTCAAAGTTAGCCTTGCTTTTTGGGAAGTATTGCCGCAATAAAGTAAGCAAGCCATGAGCCTGTGATTGATGCTTTACATTGGTTTTAAATACTTCTACCATATAATCTTTAAGATTAACGATATTAAACGTGCTGTGTTACAAAGCGTGGGTCGTAACTAATCATCCATTGGATGCCAAATCTATCTGTTAATTGACCATAATAGGCACCCCAAAACATATCCTGCATGGGTAAAGTTTCTTCTCCGCCTGCTGAGAGTTTGCCATACAGATCGTCTGATTCTTCTTTGCTTTCGGTGCCCAATACCAAATGGAAATTGTTACCGGCAATTAATTGCTGGCCCATAGAGCCCAAAGCATCGGTACCCATTACCATGTTGCCTTTAACCGGCAGGGCAATGTGCATGATTTTTTGCTTGTCTTCGGGGCTCATATTTTCAGAACCTTCCATGCCGTCAAAGCGCATCACCATGGCAAAATCACCGCCGAAAATTGATTTGTAAAAATTGAAAGCTTCTTCGGTATTACCGGCGAAGTTTAAATAAGGATTAATTGCTATCATAAACTATAGGTTTTAATGTTTATTTCTCCAATACCTTTTTCAGATTGGCAAGCCCGGTACCCAAATCATCGCCTACCATTTTATCCATGTTCATAAATAGTAGCATAATGTTCGTGGGGTAAGCCATTTTGCTGGTAAAGGTCCAGGTTACTTTAGTTTGGTTAGGCGTTATGGCTTCTGTTACCATGTTGGCCTTTGCCAGGCCCTCAAACGGTTCAATAAAATGAATCTCGGAATTGAACGCCTCGCCCTCGGTAATGCCGGTGATTGTTTGTGCGCCCTGGCCTACTTTTTTGTTATCGCTGTTCCAGCTTGATACGAAACCAACGGTGCCGTCTGTGCCTTTAAAGTCTTTTTTCATGGCGGGGTCCATCATTGCCCATACACTGTAATTGTCCTGATTTTTAAGGTATTTAATATAATCGAAAACCTCCTGTTTGGGCTTATTGATTACAACGCTCCGTGTTACGGTATAATCCTTTTTGGTAACTGCCGCCAGGATTAAAAGCGCAGCCACGATAATAACGATGCTGATGATGACAATAACTAAGACTCTCATTATGAATTGTGTTTAAAGGTGTATGTACTTCTTATTCCTGTATAACGGATAAAATATTGCCAGCCGGGTCGGTAAACCAGGCAATGAGCGGGCCACCGCCGCGGAAGATATTATCATCGTCGGTTTTGAAGCCGGGCCAATCATAGCTTTCAAATTTTACGCCTTTGGCTTTAAGCTGCTTTACAGCTTCGGCCACATCAGGTACCGGGAAATTGATTATGGTAAAGCCGGCCGGGGCATGGTTGGGCTTAGGGTAAACAATTATTTTGCCCCCACCCGCAATGTGCAGGGTTAATATGTCGCCCATACCTGGGTTTTCATCAAGTTTTAATCCTAATACATCGCCATAAAATGCTTTGGCTGCGGGAATGTCATTTACTGAAAATCCGCTGAATGCTTTGGTGTCTTTAAACATAATTTACGCTTTTATTAATTGATTAACAATTAGAGGCTTATTACAAACATATTATCATTTAACCACTTATAGCAGGGGCAAATACGACAATCTAAGGGGCTGATTGTGCAAGCTGGTTTGCCATTACATCAAATGCCTTTAATTGTGTTTTACTTGCCTTTAGTTTCCATGCGTTAATTAGCAGGGGTTTTAGTTCGTTATCAGTAATGAGGGGCAGATTAATTAATACCGAAGGCCAGTTTTTATAATGATCGGTAGTAAAATAAATATCGGGGTTAACGGCAATCAGCTCGTCGCGGTCGTGGTGATAGAGGTACATGGTTACGCCATCCGGTTTTAAGGTGCACAGCAATTTCTTTTGGATATAAAATGCTGTAGCACCAAAGCAAATGCCTTCGCGCGTACCGGGCAGCGGCAGTAAAGTTTCCCTTACTACTTGAAGTATATGTTCGGGATTGTACGACATTTGTTACCTGCTATCTCCACCAAGTTAAAACTCTAATTGCGATATTGCAATTAACTGTATAACTTACAAGCATCTTTTATACCTAAAAAAATCTTAATGAAAAACATGTTTGCATTGCTTTGCGCTTTAACCATGGCGTATAGCGCATCGGCACAAAGGCCATTAACTAAAAAAGAAAAACAAGAAGGCTGGCATTTACTGTTCGACGGTAAAACTACTAATGGCTGGCATACCTATTTAAAACCTACTGCAAGCGCGGCCTGGAAAGTAAGTGACGGCGTTTTAGAGTTAGACCCCAAAGCACCAGACCAGGGTGATTTAGTAACCGACAAAGAATACGAGAATTACGAGCTATGGGTAGAGTGGAAAATATCACCCGAGGGTAACAGTGGGATCATTTTCGGTGTGCATGAAGATCCGGCCTTAAACCAGACCTACTTAAGCGGCATTGAAATGCAGGTACTGGATAATGAAAAAGCCGAAGACAATAAAAAGGCGAACCACCTTGCCGGTTCTTTATATGATATGAAAGCCCCATCTGCATCGGTAGCTAAACCTGCAGGTGAATGGAATACGGCTAAGATTTCTAAAAAAGATGGCCACCTGATATTCTGGTTAAATGGTACCGAAATTATCAACGTGCAAATGGGCAGCCCCGAGTGGCAGGAATTGTTGAATAACAGCAAGTTTAAGACCTGGGCCAACTTTGCCAAATATCCCAAAGGCAAAATAGCTTTACAGGACCATGGGCATGTGGTTGCCTTCAGGAGTATTGAGATCAGAGAATTATAAATAAGAATAGCCCCGATTTTGGGGCTTTTCTTATTTATAATTCTTTTGCTATTAGCTGTTCTATCTGCGCTTTGTTTTCTTTACCGAAAATGCCGGCGAAAATCACTTTTCCATTTTTGTCTACCAGTATGGCTTGCGGGTAGCTATATATGCCCAAATCTTTAGCCAATGCCTGCCCCGCGTATAACATTTTATAAGCCGGTTTTTCGCGGTTGTAAAAAAAGCCTACCTCTTTTGGTGGGTCGTAAGCGTTTATGGTTAGTATTTGCACATTGGCAGTATTAAACTTTTGTTGCAGCTCTTTTAAGTAAGTAAACGATTCCATACAATAGCTGCAGTTTTTAATCCAAAACTCCATCAATACAACTTTACCTTTTAAACTGCTGCTCTGCAAAACGGTTGTAGCGTCACCTTTATAAACAGGTAGTTGCCAGTCCGGAAGCATTGAGCCTGCGGTTATCATTGGTTTGCCGGCTATTTTTTTCTCTGGCTGATATTCTTTGGTGTAAGTAGAGTAATACCACGATGCTTCCTGTGGTTTACGAGGGGCGATGTTTATATCAGTATAAGTAACCTTGGTAATATCAGTTTTTTCGTGGCTGTTACGTTCTATAATTTGATAAGGTAAACTGGTGGCAGGATCGATAATTATATCATAATACATGGCCATAATTGTGGTGAAATTTTTGAAACTTCCCAGGTAATCTATTCCCTTGTTTTGCATGGCGAGGCTCACAATGTGGTAGGGCTTATTTGCTATTAATGTATCGCGGGTTGTTTTGGTAATGGAGTCATCACGGATAATCTGATGCAATACGCTCCTGAAAGACGGGATAGAATTATAGAAATAAGAGAAAGAATTAAATGTCTTAGCTTCCGGTTGCTCTTTTAATTCGTAGGTCTTGGTTTTTTTGTTGAGCGAAAAATATTCCGTGCCGTTATAGATCTGTAACCATGCTTCTGAATTTAATTGAAATTTGGAAACCCTTTCTTTTTTAAATTCAAGATAACATTGGGCAGATGTTTTTGAACGATAATTCTCTTTAGGGTAGCTAACGTCCCGATCGTAATGATAACTTACCGTTTGTATGCTTAGTAGTTTGTCGGCCGTTTCTGCTAATAATTTATTGGCCTCGTCATTATGGTTTGATGCAAGGGCCGATCCGGCAAAAAACAGGTGTATGAATAATAGTCTAATCTTCATTGTGATAACGGTTCAGTATATTGTAAACATAGTTGATTTGCACCATTAATTTTAACGAATGTTTTACAACTGCCGGCTCTAAGATTTCTACAACCTTTTTTAGTATCGTTTGTTAATACTCCCATCAAACCTCCTGATGAGGTACCGTATAATTATTTTCAGAGGCCTTTACGCTATTACGATTTATTTGAATGAAAGCTCTATGTGACGACAAAACCAAGGAAGTGGCAGCTCATATCCGCAAGATAAGGGAGAGCAGAAACTATACCCAGGATTATCTGGCCGCAAAATTAGAAATGTCGCAAAATGCCTATAGTAAGATTGAACTGGGGCAAAGTAATATTACCCTTACACGCCTCTGTCGTATTGCCGAAATATTGGAAATTGATTTGATTGACCTATTAAGGCCGCAACTATTGGTGATTTAGCACTTTTCCTGCTTCAAAAACGCAAGCACGTCTTCTTCCGTACCCGTAAACGGCCCCGACGACTGGATTTTTAATCCCGCCATAGCCGAAGCAAATTCACCCGACTCTTGTATGCCTGCTCCTTTTGCACGTTTGTATAGATAACCAGCCATATAGGTATCGCCGCAACCGGTAGCATCAACAACGGCTTTAGGTTTACAAACCGAGATGGTATAAAATACGCCCTCAGCATAAATTACTGAACCTTTGCTGCCCAGGGTAATTACCACTTCTTTTACGCCCCAATCGGCCAGTATTTTTGCACCTTCCTTAATTTCCTTTACGCCTGTTAGCACTTCCATTTCGTGGTCGTTTACTTTTAGGGTATGGATGTAGGCCAGTGCTTCCTGCTTATCCGCCCAGTCGATAGCGTGTACTTTTTGATGCTTTACCTCGCGCAAATAACCCTGTGCATCTAAAGATACCTTGCCCCGGGTAGATAGATCTTTGATCAAATCAACAGGAATATCGCCTGCAAGCAGGGGGCCTAAGTGAAATATTCTAGCTTCGATATCTTTAAGCTGCTCAATGGTAAAGGGGTCGGCTTCCTGCAAAACACGCTGGGTGCGATGGTCCTGTTCAATGCCGTAAGTGTTCTCAAAGTATACGGTGTAGGTGCTTGGCAATGCTTTAACTTCAATGCCTTTGGCGAGTAGTTCCTTCACATAATGCATTTCGCTAAGGGCAACGGCTGTTACCAGCGTATAGCTCACATCCATTTGATTAATGGCGTTCGAAAAGTAGAACGAGGTGCCGCCTGCCATGTATTTTTTACCATGGCTGGTAACTACTTTATCAAGGGTAATGTGGCCTATGCAGCAAATGTCGAACATGGTTTTCGGGCTCAATATTTATAATCGGGCAAAATAAAGATTTTTAACCTATATTTTATTAATAGTTAATGCCGCGGGATGCTTCTCTATATCATAAATAATTGCTTCAGCAGGCCAGCTTAATTTATATATTTTTACAGCATACAAATGAGCATGCCGACTGAGACACATAAGCCATCGATATTAGTAACTTTCGACTCTATGAAGAATGCCCATAGCGGATACTTCTACTTTGGCAAAGGGTTGGGTAATGGCTTAATTAATAATAATCACAATAGGTTTCACCTTGAGTTTTATCTGCATAAAAGAACAGCTTACCGGTTTGATGATAAAGTTGATATCCTACAGCTATCCAAATGGCATAAACTTTATTTTCCGTATCGAAATAAATATGATTTAGTACACATAACTGATGATATGTGCCGCTTAAAACCAACCTGGGTTAATGCGAAGAAGATCATGACTATTCATGATTTGAACAGGGTACACGTAGAAACCAGTACGCCACAGGAAATAGAAAATTATCTGCAAAAATTAAAAAAGAATATTGCAGAAGTTGATCATGTGGTGGCTATATCGCAGTTTGTGGCCAATGATATCCGGCACTACTTTCCCGAAGCTAAAGACAAACTCACTGTAATATACAATGGTGCAGATGCGCTGAAAGTATCCGAAGGATACAAGCCTGTTATTGCGCCAACCAAGCCGTTCCTTTTTACAATCGGCCTGCTATCCCGTCAAAAAAACTTTCACTTGTTGCCTGCTTTATTGCAGGATAATGAATTGGAGTTAGTTATTGCCGGCGTAGAAACACCTCACGTAAATGTGATCATAGAAGAAGCCAGGAAATTCGGCTGCTTGGATCGGGTACACATTACCGGCCCCATATCTGATGAGGCTAAGGCCTGGTATTATCAAAACTGTACAGCTTTTCTATTTCCTTCACGTACAGAGGGTTTTGGTTTGCCGGTTATCGAGGCTATGCATTTCGGGAAGCCTGTATTCCTGTCGAAGTATACATCCTTGCCCGAAGTTGGTGGCGATGTTGCTTATTATTTCGAAAGCCTGGAGCCGGCTGCCATGCAGCAAACATTTAAGAGCGGTATGGACGATTTTCTCAGCAGGAATCCATCCGAACAAATCAAGCAGCAAGCCATGAAGTTTTCGTGGGATAATGCAGCCCGGCAATATCTGCAGCTATACGAGCAAATGCTAAGTAAATAATTGCCTGTATTTTACCAATAGTTAATGTTGTCAACATTCATCTATACATAAGCCTTGTTTAGCGATACATCATTGCCGCGCCCTGTAGCAATTGCCACCTTTATGGCATAGCAGGGGATTTATTGTATGCGATTCGAGTTTCCTCTGGTATGTTTTCATAGAAGGTAGCGCCTGCTGTAAAGCAGGCGCTTATTTGTAGCAGGGCGGTATACATGAAGAGACTTTTCAACCTAATTATAATTTTTTTTATTGCAGCAATAAATATTGGGTTAGCCCAGCAACGGCCGCAGTACACCCAATATGTTTTTAACAACTACCTGCTTAACCCTGCAGTAACCGGTATTGAAAATTACACCGACCTTAAAATGGGCTACCGCAAACAGTGGACAGGCCTTGATGGTGCACCCACTACATCTTACTTAACCTTCAATATGCCCATCGGCAACCAGTTTTTAAATGGGGATGCAACTGCGTCAGCTGCAGGAGGAACTGAAAACCCCATGAGCCGTTCGTACGTGCAGGATTACCAGGCGGCTGCTCCGCACCACGGTATCGGGTTTACTGTAGTGAGCGACAAGGCCGGCCCGCTAACCGAAACCAATATTGATGCTACTTACGCTTACCACATTGGCCTAAGCCCCAAATGGAATATGGCAGTAGGCGTAGCGGCGGGTATAAGTTATGTAGGGCTAAATACTTCGGCAATTACTCTGGAGGTGGATAACAACCCT
>CAHJXH010000132.1 GCA_903644075.1 Sphingobacteriaceae bacterium
CCTAACACCGATTATATTACCTATCTCCGTAATAAATAATGATTTTAAACTGATTTTACTTTTGGCTGCTAATGGCGCTTAAATATTACCTTTGGCAGCATAACACTTAAACACTCATGAAAAAAGTTTGGTTAGCCGCTTTTGCATGCCTTACTGTGGTAGCATGTAACAATGATAAAGCCGATGAGAAAAAATTGATGGATGATATTTTGGCAACGCACGATAAAGTGATGCAAGCTGAAGATAAAGCCATGACCAATAAAATTGTAATTGACAGCTTGCTGAAGGTAGATAAGTTTGCACCTTTAGATGCCGTTAACCAGAAAGAGGCTTTTAAAGTACAAAGCGCCAGCCTTAACGCAGCCGACGAAGCGATGGAGAATTGGATGCACAAGTTTGATCCCGACTATAAAGGCAAATCGCACGAGGACGTGATGAAATATTTAAGCGAGCAGAAAAAGCAGATCATGCATATCGATTCGCTATTGCATACATCTATAGTTCAATCAACCGAGGTGCTGTCTAAATACAAAAAACCATGAGAAACTTATTTTACGCGTTATTCTGCGTACTAACAATAAGCGCTTGCAGCAATTCTGCCGGTAACAAAACCCTGCCCATTTTAGGTAACCGGGAGGCTGATACTAAAACTGTTGATGGCAAAACGGTAACCGATACCATTTACCAAACCATACCCAAGTTTAGCTTTATTGATCAGTACGGCGATAGCGTAAACAATAAAACGCTTGATGGCAACATTTACGTGGCCGATTTCTTTTTCACCACCTGCCCAAGCATTTGCCCTGTTATGCACCGCAATATGCTGCCTGTATACAAAGAGTTTAAAAATGTAGGCGACTTTAAGATCATCTCCCATACCATCGACCCTAAACATGATAGCGTTGCCGTATTGAAAAAGTATGCTGATAATTTAGGCGTTACCGGCAAAAACTGGTTGTTTTTACAAGGCCAAAAAGAAGAAACCTACAAACTTGCCAAAAGCTATATGGTTGAAGCCCGCGAAGGCAATGTACACGATGGCTATTTTATATTAATTGACAAGCAAAAACGCATTCGTGGTTCTTACCTGGGTACCGACCCTAAAGAGGTTACCAGAATGATAGCTGACATTAAAACCCTGCAAGCCGAACCCGACCAAACCATTGTACAATGATGCGGCAGTTAAGCGCCCTTATTTTATTAACTGCATTTGTCCTGCTCGTATCATCATGCATGAATGATGAGGACATAGAGTATAAACGCGCTTACACAGCCGGTGCAGTAATTTACCAGTATCATTGCCAAAACTGCCACGGCAATACCGGCGAAGGCTTATCTGCATTAATGCCGCCACTTACCGATTCGGTTTATCTGAAACAGAACAAAGCACAGCTGGCCTGCATCCTCAAATACGGCCTTAATGGCAAACTCATTATTGTACATGGTAAGCCGTACCAAAACCAAATGCCTCCGGCAGACTTAGCCCCTATCGAAATTGCACAGGTTTTAACTTACGTTAAAAATTCATTTGGCAATAAATTGGGAGGTGTTAAAGTTGAGGAGGTGAATAAGGATCTGCAGGCGTGTAAGTAATTTTTTAATGAGGTAATTTCTCCATAAATCGTCATGCCGAATTTGTTCCTGCAACCCACTCGTAAAGTTTAAAATTGCAAATCTTATACCTGTCCTGCGAGATTCTGAAATAAATTCAGGATGACGGTTGGTGAGTCATTGCAAATTGATTTTATTCTTCTCTCAGTTTTTTTATCTTTTCCAACTCAATAATATCGACTTGATCCTTTGGTCTGTTTACAGCCTTTTTATTGATAATTAGTTGGTTGATATGCAAGAATGGAATTTTGATACCATCAAGGTCTGCAATAGAAGCTTTGTCGAGGCATTCTTCAAAAGTCAAGTCTTCCAGCCCTTTCATGCTGGTCATTATATCCAATTCTATTCCTCCGCCTACACTAAAACTTGTCCAGCCCGGCACAAATTCCATAGTTTCTAAAAACGGATTATCTCCATAACCCAAAGCATTAAAAGTAGACCTAAGTTGTTTTCTGTTTGCAATTGTATCTTCAAGCCACAAATCTATATCATCCGTATTTCTGTTGAATCCGTGAAAACGTGTAGCAAATCCACCAACCATAATATAATTAACTTCATAATGGCTTAAGTATTCCCAAAAACGAAGCAGGTCTTCGTCAAGTATATCCATGCAGGCTTACTTATGAGTTACTTTTACTCTACTGTACATCTTATTAGCACGAAGCATCCTGGTGAACAGCAAGAATTTTTCCATGTCAGACCTGTACACATCTCTACGCAAGCGATCTGTTTCGGTTTCAATTAAAACGGATGTTTGATTATTTTTGAATTCTGATTGAGGCGATGACATAACACTCAGATTTTAATGCAAGATAAGAATTTCATTGCTATAACCGTGAAATTTACGCAACGTGTTATTAATGATTATTATTAAAGAGCGCATAAACCTTCAATTTTCCGATGTTCCTTTCATCAACAAATTGAACGAATAAACAGATCACCTCACCAACAAATTGAATCTATGCTGTTTTGCGGTAATGTAAATGCTTAACCACAGCTTTTTTCCCCTTCTTATCCATTTTATCCGCAACCTGCTCTTCCAGCTCCATTAGCTTCTCGAACGATTCCATAATTTCCAGGTCTGCTTCTAAAGAAGCACGCAGTTCTTCGACATGGTTGTATGCCTCGGTCATCAATAATGATCTCATAATCAGATTTGAATAATTGAGCAAAACAACCGGCTTCTCATTTCCGGTAATTTCGCCCAGGGTAAATAATTGGTTTACTTGTTTAGTTACTATATATAAAACGCTGTTTACTAATATTTTGTTTATTACATATACGATTTACTAAATTTTTATTGAGATGTATTATTTGTTAATTTTTATGATAAAAACACGCTTATTTATTATCGAAAACAAGCGTTTTTTATTAACAAATCCACATCAGTAAACTATCCTCTCCTCTTAACAAAATCAAAAACTGTATCTTTGTGGTTGCAAAACGTTCTATCGCTGCTTTGCTTTCGGGCGGGCGGAGGAAAGTCCGGGCAACACAGAGCGTCCTGCTTCCTAACGGGAAGGCATCGTACCAGCCGGTGACAGCAAGTGCCACAGAAAAAATACCGCCACGACTTGTCGGGGTAAGGGTGAAAACGTGAGGTAAGAGCTCACGGCATTACCGGGCGACCGGGATGACGGTAAACCTCAGGAGTTGAAAAACCAAATAGGTCCCTGATTTAAAGCTGCTCGCTTTTATATGTTGTTCGCAACATGGCAGGGATGGGTAGGTTGTTAGAGCCTGGCAGCAATGTTCAGGAACAGATTAATGATAGAAAGTGCCCACCAGGGCAACACAGAACCCGGCTTACAGCTTTGCTGCTGGTTAATACCCTTTCCGTTTTTCGGGAAGGGTTATTTATTTCAACAAACAAATAATCAAATTTTAAAACAAAAAGCGAAGTGTTTAATTTAGTATACAATAACATATCTTAGCACCTCAATATAATACCTGCATTTACACCACAAATGGCTAAAGTTTTAATAATAGACGACGAGCGCGCTATACGCAATACGCTCAGAGAGATTTTGGAATACGAAGATTATCAGGTAGAAGACATTGATAATGGCATCGACGGATTACAATTGATCCAGAAAAACGATTACGACCTTGTACTGTGCGACATTAAAATGAACCGCATGGACGGTATGGAAGTACTGACGGAAGGCTTATTACTTAAACCCGATCTGCCTTTCATAATGATATCGGGCCACGGCACGGTTGAAACAGCCGTTGAAGCCAGCAAAAAAGGCGCATTCGACTTTATATCGAAACCACCCGATCTGAACCGCTTACTGATTACCGTACGCAACGCGCTCGATCGCGGAAGTTTGGTAACCGAAGCCAAGGTTTTAAAACGCAAGGTTTCAAAAGTCCGCCCGATACTGGGTAACTCGCAGGCCATTGTAAAAATTAAAGAAACTATAGACCGCGTTGCCCCTACTGATGCCCGCGTTTTAATTACCGGTGCCAATGGTAGCGGTAAAGAGCTGGTGGCCCGTTGGCTGCACGAAAAATCAAACCGTAGCAATGCTCCATTGATCGAGGTTAACTGCGCGGCTATCCCTTCTGAATTGATCGAGAGTGAATTGTTTGGCCACGAGAAAGGTTCATTTACCTCGGCTGTAAAACAACGTATCGGTAAGTTTGAATCGGCCAATGGCGGTACTTTATTTTTGGACGAGATTGGCGACATGAGCCAATCGGCCCAAGCGAAAGTATTGCGTGCCCTACAAGAAAGTAAAATTACCCGCGTAGGCGGCGAAAAAGAAATAGAGGTTGATGTACGCGTAGTTGCGGCAACCAATAAAGACTTGCTAAAGGAAATTGAAGACGGTAACTTCCGGATGGATTTATACCACCGCCTTAGCGTAATCCTGATCCATGTTCCGCCGTTGACTGAGCGCCGTGATGATATCCCATTGATCACTCAAAACTTCCTGGAAGAGATTTGCAGCGAATATGGCATGCCGGTTAAGCGTTTCTCTGAACCTGCTATGGAAGCTTTAAAGGCTCTACCATGGAGCGGTAACATCCGCGAGCTGCGTAACATGGTTGAGCGTTTAATTATTTTGAGCGACAAGGTAATTACCGACGGCGATGTAAAGGCTTTTGCCAACCCATCAGCCCCGGTTGCTATTGGCGCAACAGGAACTGCAGCTGCTGCCGAACCAAAAACAGATTTCGAACAGTTTAAAAACTTCCAGGAATATAAAGACTTTGCCGAGCGCGAATACATCAAGTTCAAACTCGAAAAAAACAACTGGAACGTATCTAAAACTGCTGATGACATCGACATACAACGAAGCCACCTCTACAGTAAAATAGAGAAGTACGGACTAAAAAGGGGTGAATAACCCCTTTTTTTGTTTCTAACGGAACGTCATGCTGAACTTGTTTCAGCACCCCACATGGCAGGTTTCAGACTTTTCATTTGTCCCTTTTGTAATTCAGAGCGATAGCGAAGAATCTTCTTCGATTTTTAAGACCCTCATACTAATCAGAGAAGATTCTTCATTACATTCAGAATGACAAAAATCTATTTAACTCTACGCTCAAGTTGTAAAATAAACACGATTTAATATTGTTTCTACTAAAAATATTAGCAATTTTGTATTGTGAACCAAAACTCCATACATGCCAAAACCGAAGCCCGTGTACTTTTTGTAGACATGGATAGCTTTTTTGCGCGTTGTGAGCAGCAGGTTAACTACTGGCTGCGCGGCCGCCCGGTTGGGGTTTGTGTGTATACAGGGAAATATGGCTGTGTCATTTCACTCTCTAAAGAAGCTAAAGCACTCGGCATTAAAGCCGGCACCCGCCTTAACGAGGTAATGGAAATTTGCCCCGATTTTGTGCCGATAGAAAGCAACCCGACCCGCTACCGCGAAGTCCACGTAAAGATCATCTCCGTGTTGCAGGAGTATTGCCAGGATGTAGTACCCAAAAGTATCGACGAGGCCATCATCAACCTCACAGATTACAAACTAATGCACCCCGACCCGGTAGTTTTAGCCCGCAAAATAAAGCAGGACATTTTAGATAAGGTAGGCGACTTTCTGAGCTGCTCTATCGGCATTGCTCCAAATGCTTTTTTGGCTAAACTGGGTTCTGTTATCGGCAAAAAGAAAACAGGTGCAGATGCCGGTTTGCAATTGATAGATCGAAGTAATATCGACAGCTTATTGGGACAGCTTACATTAGGTCAATTGCCGGGTATTGGCCGCCAAATGAGTTACCGCCTGGAGCGCGCTGGTATTAACACCCCATTAGAACTGCGCTATGCCGATCCACATAAACTGAAAGCCATATTTAAAAGCATTGAAGGGATTTATTGGCATTACCGGCTCAATTTTATTGAAACCAATATTGTAGCCCACGAATATAAAGGCATGCAAGCCATGCGCCAGGTATCCAAAGAAAAACGCGAAAGCGCCGAGTATATGGAGCAGCTTTTCTTAACTCTGTGCTGTACGCTTGAAAAACGCATGGTTCGCCACAAATTTTATTGCAAAGCCGTGGGCTTTAGCTGCCATTATGTAGACGGTACCCGCTGGGAAGATGGCTTTACCATTAGCACACCAATGCAGGATGCTATAACCTTAATGAACATGGTTAAAGTACGAATAACCAAGTTTGAGGAAACTACCAAATGCGCACCTATTTTCAATAACCAGATCAGTAGTTTACGCTTGTCTGTAACCAATTTTGTAAACAATGGCAATATGCTGTATTCGCTGTTTGAGGATATGGATAAGAAAGAAACCGCCCGAAAAACCATGCACTCCATCAAGGATCAATTCGGCCATAACAAAATTATGCGCGCTGTTGAAATGACAGATAACAAAGTGATTAAAGATGTAATTGGATTCGGCTCGGTAAAAGATTTAACAGATCTGGATTATGCGGCTATACCGAGGTATGATTGAGAGAGGCTGGAATCGAGAATCAGGAATCAAGACAAACTACTTCATAACACGTTATGCTCGTTTGCGATAGTGCTTTAAAAGAATGAGGACTTCTAAACTTCACTTAAACTAATATATAATGAACTTACCAAACCTACCCAAAGGCTTTCAAGAAAATGTTAAGCAAATGGAATATGCTCTTTTTGGAGACTTTTTCAGTGAAAGTGGTAAACTTTTTGCAGATGCCATAAGATACCAACGCCTTAAAAACCAAATAAGAATCTATAACAAGTCGGTAGCATACACTGAAAAATTTGGAATAAGTCCCAATAAAATAAATTTAAATCTGCTTGTGCCACTTCTTGAAAACATCTCGTTGGAAAGTAATGATACTGTACAGGATAGACGGGCAAGAATTATCTCTAACATTCGCTATAGCAATACAGATCAATCATTTGATTTAAAATGTATTGAAATGATGAAAAATATAAGCGACAAGGAACTTTTACTCATTGATATTACTTATGAACAATATGCCGAGAGCGAAGCAATGCATAAGCATTATCAGAAATATCCACTGGAATCATCAACTAAAGCATCCTCTGAAAAACTGGTAGAATCCGATATCCCATTTACCAAAGAGCTGTTTGGTTTTACCTTGCATACTATGCCTTATAAACTTAACACTACTCCTGAAATGGTAGAACTATATATGGAAAGACTTTTATCCTATCATATTTTCAGGCCTTCTCTTCCAACCTTGGCAGATAAGGACGAAGATACCTACAACGATTTAAGAAGATCAGATGGATTTGAATTTACCAGCTTTGGGTTATATTTTGTTGAAATATGTAAAATTCCTAAAGCAAGCGCATGATTTTTTATTCAAGATATACTATAGTGCAGACGAACCACAAATACCATAATAATTGTGGCATCTTAATTTTCAGATAGCACAACATTTGCCTCAACACACCCTTTAACAGAAAATTGAGCAGCCACGAGTTCTTTCTTGCGGAAAGAAAGAAGTACATCCACTGACGTTCATTGTTTACTCTTTCATTCCTAATGAAAAACGGATTTCTGCGGTATTCAAGTCAGCACTTTGTAGGTCGGGGATTGCTTCGTTCCTCGCAATGACGTGAGTTATTTAATGTCAGTATTCTCAAATATACTCCTCTACCCCTTCCCTAACCTGCTCCAAATACCCCGCACCAAACAAATTCAAATGCAGCAGCAACGGGTACAAATTCCACAGCTCAATCCGTTCATTCCAGCCTTTGTTGAGGGGGAAGCTTTCATTGTAGGCAGCATAAAATGATTCAGAAAAACCACCGAATAAGGTAGTCATGGCAATATCAAACTCGCGGTTGCCATAACTAACGGCGGGATCAATAAGGTAAGGTTTTTCATCGGTGCTAATGAGGTAATTGCCGCCCCATAAATCACCATGGATCAAGGATGAAGGCTCTTCTTTAAATAGGTTCTTTAATTTCGAGTAAAGCCTATCAAAATTCTGAACATCGGTTTTATTTAGCAACCTTTTGTCAAATGCTATTTTAACCATCGGTTGCAGGCGCTCTTCAATATAAAAGCTGCTCCAGGTATCTTTCTTCTTGTTATTTTGCGGCAAAGACCCCATATAATTGTCGCTCTCAAACCCGAAGTAGGCAGTATTATTTCTATGCATATCGGCAAGCTGCCTGCCTAATAATTCAGAAGCCTTTTCCGTTGGTTTTAGGGTTTCAATCCACTCCATGATCAGGAAGCTTTCATCATCCAAATCATCCTGTAAAATTACCCTGGGTACGGCAATACTATTTGTATCAGCAATAGTTTTCAATCCAATACTTTCGCAGGCGAACATATTTGGGTAAGCGCTTTTACTGTTCAATTTCAGCATATATTTACCGGCATTGGTTTGCAGACAGTAGGCTTGATTAATGCTACCACCACTCACGGGTTTAGTACCGCTAATCTGTATTGGCTCATTTAAAACCGATGATAGTTTGCTTTGCAAAAAGTCCGTTAAATCAGCTGATAGGCCCATATAACTAAGGTAAGGCTTTTGTAGATATTTGATACTAATTTTCTCCGTCAAAAACCTTATTTTTGCGGCTGAAAATGCAGCACATACGTAATTTTTGCATCATTGCACACATCGACCACGGTAAAAGTACACTTGCCGACAGGTTGCTTGAATATACCAACACCGTAACCAAGCGCGAATCGCAGGCACAATTGCTTGATGATATGGACTTGGAGCGTGAGCGTGGTATCACTATTAAAAGTCACGCTATCCAGATGAATTATACGCTGGATGGGCAGGAATATGTATTGAACTTAATCGATACTCCCGGACACGTAGATTTCTCATACGAAGTTTCACGCTCTATTGCGGCCTGCGAAGGCGCATTACTGATCGTTGATGCTTCGCAGGGTATACAGGCGCAAACTATCTCTAACTTGTACCTGGCTTTAGAAAACGACCTGGAGATTATCCCGGTGCTCAACAAAATGGACCTTCCGGGCGCTATGCCAGAGGAAGTAAAAGACCAGATTGTTGACCTGATTGGTTGTAAACGTGAAGATATTCTGGCTGCATCGGGCAAAACAGGCCTTGGTGTATTAGATATATTAGCAGCTATTATTGAACGTGTACCAGCCCCGGTTGGCGATCCCGATGCTCCGCTTCAGGCCTTAATTTTCGACTCGGTATTTAACTCGTTCCGTGGTATTATCGCTTACTTTAAAGTGGTAAACGGCGAGATCAGGAAAAATACCAGGGTTAAATTTATGGCTACCGGTAAAGAGTATCTGGCCGATGAAGTTGGTACGCTGAAGCTGCACCCTACACCTAAAGACGTAATTAAAACCGGCGACGTAGGTTACATTATCTCCGGTATTAAAGAAGCTAAAGAGGTTAAAGTTGGTGATACCATTACTTTAATTGAACGCCCGGCTACCGAAGGTATCCAAGGTTTTGAAGAAGTAAAACCAATGGTATTTGCCGGCATTTACCCTGTTGATACGGAAGATTACGAAGAACTGCGCGACTCGATGGGTAAGCTGCAGTTAAACGATGCCTCATTGGTTTTCGAACCCGAATCTTCTGCCGCCTTAGGGTTTGGTTTTCGTTGCGGATTCCTGGGCATGCTGCACATGGAGATTATCCAGGAGCGTTTAGAGCGCGAGTTTGATATGACGGTTATTACAACCGTACCCAACGTATCATACCTGGCCTATACCACCAAAGGCGAAGAACTGCTGGTAAATAACCCATCTGATCTGCCCGATCCAAGCAAAATGGATTATGTGGAAGAGCCTTACATTAAGGCCAATATCATCACAAAATCTGAATTTGTTGGGCCGATCATGTCGCTGTGTATCCAGAAAAGAGGTTCAATCGTAAACCAGTCGTACTTAACGGCCGACCGTGTTGAGCTGATCTTCGAACTACCAATGGGTGAGATTGTATTCGATTTTTACGACAGGCTGAAAACCATTTCTAAAGGTTACGCCTCGTTTGATTATACCCAGATTGGTTACCGCCAGTCGGACTTAGTGCGTTTGGATATCCGCTTGAATGCTGAACCTGTTGATGCTTTATCATCACTGATTCACCGCAGCAACTCTTACGATTTCGGTAAAAAGATCTGCGAAAAACTGAAAGAGTTAATCCCTCGTCAGCAATTCGAAATTATCATCCAGGCTTCTATCGGCGCTAAAATTATAGCCCGCGAAACCGTGAAAGCTTTACGTAAGGACGTTACCGCCAAATGTTATGGTGGTGATATCTCGCGTAAGCGTAAACTGTTAGAGAAACAGAAAAAAGGTAAAAAACGCATGCGCCAGGTTGGTAACGTAGAAATACCGCAATCGGCATTTATGGCGGTACTGAAATTAGACTAGTTTAGATTTGAGATATGAGATTTGAGATATGAGAGAAAGCTCCCGTTTCAAATCTCATATCTAATTAGATATTAACAAATAAAATTGATCTGGTGCGAGATGAAAGGCTTCGGTCTCAAATCTCATATCTAATATCTCACATCTCATCCCATGCAATTACTCGACGGAAAATTCGTATCAGAAAAACTGAAGCTTGAAATAGCTGAAGAAGCAGCAAAAATATTAGCTAACACGGGCCGCAAGCCACACTTGGTTGCGGTATTGGTTGGGCACGATGGCGGCAGCGAAACTTACGTGGCCAGCAAAATGAAAAACTGCGAAGCGGTAGGTTTTAAATCATCATTGGTACGTTACGAAAGTGATGTTACCGAAGAAGAATTATTAGCCAAAGTAGCTGAACTAAATGCCGATGTTGACATCGATGGCATCATTGTTCAATTGCCTTTACCTAAGCACATCGACCCGGAGAAAGTTACTGAGAAGATTAACCCGGCAAAAGATGTAGACGGCTTTCACCCGGTTAACCTGGGCCGTATGCAGCGTAACCTGCCATCATTTATCCCGGCTACTCCTTACGGCATTACTTTAATGCTGAAAGAGTATGGCATTGATACAGCAGGTAAACATTGCGTGGTTGTTGGCCGTAGCAATATTGTCGGTTCACCAATGAGCATCTTGATGGCGCGCAATACCCAGCCGGGCAACTGCACCGTAACAATTTGCCATAGCCGCACACCAGACATTAAGAAGTTTACGCTCGATGCCGATATTTTGATCGTAGCCATCGGCAAAAAGAACTTCATTACTGCCGATATGGTTAAAGATGGCGTAGTAGTGATCGACGTAGGTATGAACCGCGAAACATCAACCGTCACCAAATCTGGCTATAAGTTATACGGCGATGTTGATTTTGAAGGCGTTGCCCCAAAATCATCATGGATTACCCCTGTACCGGGTGGTGTTGGATTAATGACCATCATCGGGTTACTGAAAAACACTTTGGCTTCTGCTAATAAAGAAGTATATTCTTAATCGGTTGTCGGTTATCTGTTGTCAGTAAGACAAAAAGCAAAAGAGCTCAACATTAATGTTGAGCTCTTTTGCTTTTAATATCTCCGCCGTCATGCTGAATTTATTTCAGCACCCCACTTGCTAAGCATCTACGATTTTGATGCAGCAGACCTGTTCCGTGGGATCCTGAAACAAGTTCAGGACGACGTGGTGGGTTGCTTTTTCTTCTGCCCTTTATGGTTTTCCCCGACATCTGATAACTGACATCTGACAACCAATTACCTACTGATATGATACTCATGCGGGATATGATAATTCTCATTCTCGTCCTGCCAGGCCATTGACGAGATGAGCCATTTGCCTTCTGTTAAAATACATTGTACATAGTTAATACCTCGTGGTATCCGGCCCGATTCGTGGTCGGTAAACGAATATTCGTAAACACTTACACGTTGGGCAATTTTGCCGAATATCTCTGTTTTTGAAAACACTTCGCGTTGCATAAACTGCTGCATGCTGCCATCGGCAACTTTGGTTTGCACGCCCTTGGCAAAATCTTCGGGCGTAAAACTTAATGGGCGGCCAAAGGTGTTGTTAATGAGTATGGCTTCATCAAAACATAAGGCTTGTAAAGCATCAAGATCCGGTGTTTCGCCGGGTTGGAAACTTAGGGTTTGGTAAAAATCTGTTACTAAAAAATCGATGTCGGTGGTGCTCATATATTGTATTAACCTTTAAGTTTATCCCAGAATGAAGGAATCCCTACATAAATATCTTTATCTCTGATCTCAACCGGATAGGTCGGCACAAAATCATTTTGGCCCGGGCTTCCTTTTCCCGTTTCGAGGTCATAGCTATAACGGTGAAAGGGGCATATCAGTTTTTTGTTTTCGCACCAACCATTGGTTAAATCGGCGCCTGCATGTGGGCATTTACTCCCTAGTGCAAAAAATTGGTCTTCATTATTTATTAAACACAGTTTTTTGCCTCCTGCGTTAATTTTACTTACCTGATCGGCAATACTATCTACCTCAGCAACTTTATACCATTTCATTTATCGCCTCAGAAATCAACCTTTAAATTCATTACCGACGGGTTTTTAATCACCTCATCCATACTGGTAACCAATGTAACAGTTTTCCGGTCTGCCGACAATATGGCTTTATTATTATCTATTTTTTTAACCGGTTTAGCAAAATTCAGGATTAGCTTATAAGGGGTTTCTATCAACAGGGCTTTAGCCATCACAAAGGTGGTCTGGGTTTTTTTGAGGAAGTTATTGAACTTGGTTTTATCAATAATGCGATAGAATTTATGCGGGGTTATCTCATAGTCGTAATAGTCCTGACCTACTATCATCTGCCCGGCATCAATGCCTTTTATACTTTTATTGTTTTTGGCAACAGCGCTCAGCTGACTATCGGTAGCCACCTTGCTGATATGCTCTACATAATATTTTAAATCGGCAGCATCTTTGGCCTGGTGGTTAATGCTTATTTTCATGATGCTTTTACGCAGGTTCATTTTAATACCCAGGTTGCTGCTTTTGGCCAGCTTTACTTCTTCTGAGCTCAATTTGCGTTGGGTTGAATCGGGTATGGCACTGTAAAAATTCATGCTGGTATCCTTAGTCATGGCAAACTGAGGGGTGGCTGCAACCGAGTCTGACATAAGGTTCATCAGCACAGCCACGGCGTGGCTCATATCGAAATTATAAACCACATTACACGATCCGTCTGTCTTAAAGTTGTATTGTTCTTCAATATCAACACACGAACTCAGGCAGGTTAAGCAGCCAAAAAGTATAATTAAAAAGTAAAGTTTTCTCATATACTGAATTTCAAGTAATTATAGCTATTAATATTAACATTTAAAAGCTCAAAAAGTTAAACCATCAGTCGAGTTATTTTTATCTTTGCAAATTGAAAATGACAGCACAGGTTCCGGAAGATGGCACATTGCTCCCCTTG
>CAHJXH010000133.1 GCA_903644075.1 Sphingobacteriaceae bacterium
ATTGCTGATCACCTTTTCGTACGATGAGTTTTTGGTAGCGATAAACACAACCGGCATATCCTCATCAATTAAAGCGATTGGCCCGTGCTTCATCTCAGCGGCAGGATAACCTTCGGCGTGGATGTAAGAAATCTCTTTCAGCTTCAAGGCACCCTCCAACGCAACCGGGAACGAGCTGCCACGGCCAAGGAATAAACAGTTGGTAGAGTCTTTAAATTTATCAGCAATCACTTTAACGTGATCATTGGTTTTCAAAGTTTTCTCTATCAGTGTAGGGATCTCGTTAAGTTCGGTAAGGTATTCAATTAACTTGCTTTCGGTAATGGTACCACGTTGCTGAGCAATGTAGAAAGCCATTAAAGTAAGTGCGGTAACTTGTGCAGTAAACGCTTTAGTTGATGCCACACCAATCTCCGGACCGGCATGTGTATAAACACCCGCATGCGAAAGGCGCGGAATAGATGCACCAACCACATTACAAATACCGAATATGGTTGCACCTTTTTCTTTAGCCAGCTCAATGGCTGCCATGGTATCGGCGGTTTCGCCCGATTGTGAAATGGCAATTACCAGGTCTTTCTCGGTGATGATAGGGTTACGGTAACGGAACTCAGAAGCATATTCAACCTCAACAGGTACGCGTGCGTATTCTTCAATCAGGTATTCGCCAACCAAACCGGCGTGCCATGAAGTACCGCAGGCAACAATGATGATGCGGTCAACGTTTTTCAGTTTCTCTACATACTCTTTAATACCACCCAACTGCACTTTACCCTGTTGCGGGTAAATACGGCCGCGTAAACAATCGCGTACAGAACGTGGCTGCTCATAAATCTCCTTCAGCATAAAGTGATCGTAACCACCTTTCTCAAGCATTTCTAACTGCAGCTCCAGCTTCTGGATGTATGGTGTTTGGACGGTGTTATCGATATTTTTGATCAGCAAATCATCGCGTCGGATATAAGCGATCTCGTTATCGTTTAAATAAATTACATTTTTGGTGTATTCAACAATAGGAGTGGCGTCAGAAGCAATAAAATATTCGCCTTTGCCAACACCTATTACCATCGGGCTGCCCTTGCGGGCTGCTATCAGCTCGTCAGGAGCGTCTACGCTCATTATTACAATAGCATAAGCGCCAATAACACGGTTAAGGGCTACGCGAACAGCTTCGCGCAGGTCTAAGCCGGTTTCGCTTTGGATATCTTCAACCAGGTGTATTAAAACCTCGGTATCGGTATCGCTCAAAAACACATGCCCTTTAGCCAGCAAAGCTTCTTTAATGCTGCTATAGTTTTCGATAATACCATTGTGAATAATGGTAAGCTTACGATCTCCTGATGAATGCGGGTGCGAGTTACGATCGCTTGGTGCACCGTGAGTAGCCCAGCGGGTATGCCCCATGCCAATGGTACTGGCAGTATCAATATCTTTTACAAAATTTTCGAGATCGCTAACCTTACCGGCTTTTTTATAAACTTTAAGCTCTTCGTCTTTATTTAGCAATGCAACGCCGGCGCTATCATATCCACGATATTCCAAACGGTGCAGTCCTTTTATTACAATGGGGTAAGCATCACGAAACCCAATATATCCTACAATTCCACACATAAATAGAGTGATTTAAATACTGCTACAAAGGTATAACAGCGGTACAACAAAATGTTTGCTAAGCTAATAATTTGGCGGCAAAAAAAATCCCCCTGTATGAGAGGGGGATGATGTTATTTAGTAGCCTTTGTATAAATAATATTGAGCTTCATCCGGTATGGGTAGTTGGCCGATGCCTTATTGGTAACGGCGCCTATTGCAATGGTTCGCCCGGCAGTCTGGGCTGTGGCGGCTATGGCAACAACGTCTGAAGTAAGAGTATTATCAACAATTGGGCCTATGTAAGTACCGTAGTCAACTGTTTTACCCCGCATTAAATCCGAGATATAACCTGTAATAATGAAGTGGTATGCTCTTTCACTTGGAGCATATTTACCACCAAAAGTAGCTACACTAATAAATCTTGGATCAACCACACTAGATCCTGTTCCACCCAATGCATCGGGCACTTCGGTACGTTGCAGGGCAATATCGTAACGGTATAAAGTCAGCAGATCCGTAGGTATATACGGTATATCCGTACCCGGAGCTGCAGTTACAACTAATTCTGCACGGTTTATAATTACATCTGCACCGGCATCTTTAATTATATTTTTAAGGTATGGGAAGCTAATTTTTGTCCTGGTACCACCCATGCCTTCAAAATAAACAGTTTCCTGTGTTGTAGCAGTACTGCCTAATGCGGCCTGTACAGTGGTGCTATAGGTGCGTTTAATTTCTGCAGCACGGTTTGCAAGTGGTAGCGAAACAATCGCTGTATCAATAGTAGTACCGCTGGTTGATTTATAATAAATATCAACCCGGCTAGAATCCAGGGTGAGATAAAAACGCCCGCCATTACCCTGCTGGCCCTTATCTAAAGTAAGATATAAACCCTTTACCTGGTTCTGGAACAGGTTATTTGAATTTAATACCGCTGTAGAGGCACCGAAAAGGTTATTGTAAATAAAGTTAGGGTTAAGTTTTACACGCAACTGTGAAGGCACAGTTTTAAGTGTATCCTTAGCGCCGGATACAATATCTGTAATTTTAAATGGGGTGTGCGTGCGCGAGTTAAATGATTGCGAACCTAAAACAGTCCCCCTGTTAACCTGCCATGTTTTGTTACCGTAATAAACCAAATTAGAACTTGGCTGTTCGGCAAGCTGGTACACATTGATCTTGTATTTTGAGGTAAGCGAATCGCCGTAAAAACCATCATTAAAAGGTAATACCAATACGGCAGAGTCGATGGTTACGGTACCCGAAGGCAAACTATACGCAGTACTGTTTGGTAAACTTAACAGGGTTGCAATGTTAGCTTCTGATGTACCAATAGCCGGGTCCTTGAAATAAGCCAGCGGTGTTCTGGCTAAACCAGATGTAACAACGCTATCCTCAGGGATAGTTTTACTTGTCAGTGTTGCGGTATCTATCAGGGTGCCGTTGATTTGTTGTGACGGGTCAACATTCAAACCAAGGTTATCCTGATTTTTACAACTATTTAAAATAAAAAGACTTATCAACAGGGTTAATAAGTCTAATCGGAAAAATTTCATATGTATCTTCAAATCTTTAAGCAACGTTCACCAGTTCTTCGTTGGTAATTTCGTCGTAAAAGTTGTAATAATTTTCGAAATCTGCTGTAGAATTAAATTCCAAAACCGATTTTTGGCTGTTTTTAACATTATTTAACACATCAGCATCGATGTTTTCGCTGGCCAAAACAATACCGTCACTATACTGGATAGCGCCTGCATATAAAGCAGCGTTGGTGCCCGGCTTGTATACTTCGGTATGCGCCTCGGTCATATCGCTCATTACAGCTTTGCGTGCAAAATCATCATCCAGCTTTTCTGTAAAATCATTCTCATAAATAGAGTAAACTATTTTCGAATGTTTAAAAGTAGGATCGTCTTTGTATGTGTTTTTAAGATAAGCAGGAACCAGTGCGCTCATCCACCCGTGGCAATGAACAATATCCGGCGACCAGCCTAATTTTTTAACAGTTTCTAATGCACCTTTGCAAAAGAAAATCATACGCTCATCATTGTCCGCATAAAACTTCCCGTCTTTATCATTGAACACATGCTTACGTTGAAAATACTCTTCATTATCTAAAAAGTATACCTGCATACGAGCCGAAGGAATAGAAGCCACCTTAATGATCAGCGGATTATCATTATCATTGATGATAATGTTCATTCCCGACAAACGTATTACCTCATGTAAACGGTTTCTTCGCTCATTAATATTTCCAAAACGCGGCATCAGGATACGGATCTCAAATCCTTTATCCTGCATAGCTTGTGGCAATTGCCTTGTTATTTCAGAAATTTTAGTGAGTTCGAGGAAAGGCGACATTTCATGAGTTATAAACAGAAGCTTAGATTTACCCATTCTAATCAGAATTTAAATTTTAATATCGCTCAAAAAAAATTTGAGTGTGCAAATATACACAATATGTTAAGAACTATCAATGGATTATGCAAGTAAGTTTGGTTATTTTTAATTAAAAGCACAACTTTGCCAACTTTTTTACGAGATAACGTTTGAAAATATTTACAACCAGGCACGAGTTGCAGCAATATTTACTGCAATGCCGGCAAAAAGGCGAAACTATTGGTTTAGTGCCTACTATGGGTGCATTGCATGAGGGGCACTTGTCATTACTCGCGCTCGCCCGGCGACAATCCGGCGTTTCGGTTTGCAGCATTTTTGTAAACCCTACCCAGTTTACCAACCCCGACGATCTGCAGAATTACCCCCGCCCTATTGAGGCCGATATAGCAAAACTGACAGAAGCCGGATGCGATGTTTTGTTTAACCCAGGCGTAAATGAGATGTATGCCGCAAATGAGCAATGGCATATTGACCTTGGTGAACTGGAGCATTTGCTGGAAGGGAAATTTCGCCCGGGGCATTACCAGGGTGTTACCCAGGTAGTGTTTAAGTTGTTTGATATTGTAAAACCCGACTTTGCCTTTTTCGGTCAGAAAGATTACCAGCAGGTATTGGTAATTGCCAAAATGGTGCAATTGATTAACCTGCCGGTTAAACTGGTAATGGTACCGATATCGCGCGAAGCAGAAGGCCTGGCCATGAGCTCACGCAATATCCATTTATCGGCCGAAGACCGTCAGCATGCTTTAGTATTGTCAAAAGCCCTGGCTTGGGTTAAAGATTATTTTAGCGGCAATAACCTGCAACAGGTAACTGCCGAAGCCGTTGCCATGATTAATGCAGAACCCGGTGTAACGCTCGAATATTTTGAGATTGCCGATGGCGAAACCCTATTACCGGCAACAGAAGCTAACCCGCATTTAGTAGCGCTGGTAGCTGCGCAAGTTGGCAAAACCAGGCTGATAGACAATATGATAATCCGCTGATGCGCGGATAAGTTTTGCATGACATTTTTCCCGATTCTATATTATAACTTTGTAAAATGATTATTGAGGTTTTAAAATCAAAGATCCACCGCGTTAAGGTAACCCAGGCCGAACTGAATTATGTAGGCAGTATTACCATCGACGAGGATCTGATAGACGCAGCCAATATTATCCCAAACGAAAAGGTGCAGATTGTAAATAATAATAATGGTGCACGCTTTGAAACCTATGTGATTAGAGGCGAGCGGGGTAGCGGCATTGTATGCTTAAACGGCGCTGCAGCACGCCTGGCACAGGTTGGCGACATTGTGATCATCATCTCCTACGCTTCGATGGATATGGAAGAAGCACGCAAATTTGAACCCATATTAGTATTTCCCGATACGGATAATAAATTAATTAAGTAGTTTAGTTGCGCCTTTACGATGCGCAATTTATGAAGCTACTTTACCCCCTATTATTAGTACTATGTACAGTGTTTTGCTATGGCCAAAAACCAAAACAGAAGCTTAAATATCGTACTATCTATCTATTTAAATTTGATGGCCGCAAGGTAAAACAAATAGACAGTGCTGATTACATGCAGGTGGTAAGCGAGCCCGATTCTGGCTCAAAACTTTATAATGTTAAAGAGTACCATAAAAATGGCAAAGTAAGATTTTTAGGAAAATCATCTACCCTTTATCCTATTACTTTACAAGGGCAAGGCTTGTCGTATTATACTAACGGCAGCAAAAAGCTTATAGCCTATTACAAAGATGGCTATTTAACCGGTGCTGCCTATCAGTTTTTTCCCAATGGAAAGCCGTATCTGGTTAAGCAATATTTAACTACCATAAAGAAGGATACTGTAAAAAGCACAAATCACACCACCTCATTTGTTAAATCATACAGAGACTCGCTTATAATTTCTGCTTTCGATACTACGGGGAAGGCGCTGGTTGAAGATGGCAACGGCCACTTTATACAATATGACGAGAATTTTAAAACCGCTGTAGAAGACGGATTTGTAAAAGACAGCCTATTAAACGGCAAGCTTAAAGGCAGAGACTTGGATCTGAACATGATTTTTGAAGAGACCTATTTTAAAGGTAAGCTTGTATCCGGCACTTCACAAGATTCGGCAGGTGTAAAATTTACATACCTACAAAGATTTGTGAGCGCTAAATTTCCCGGCGGAAACGAAGCATTAAATAAATACATGCAAAAAAAAGTACGATATCCTATTTGGGATAATTCGTGGGAAGTTGAGGGCCAGGTAATGCTTCATTTTGCTGTACATAGAGATGGAACTATTGGTAAAGTTGAAGTTTTTAGTTCCGTTGAAGCAGGGCTGGACGAAGAATCGGTAAGAGCATTTAAACTCATGCCACCCTGGGTACCGGCCAAAGCTTATGGAAAAAATGCATTAAGCGATTACGACTTTCCCATGTCATATAATTTAATCAGGTATTAAAACCCAACGGCGCTACTGGTGCCAATCAAAATAATTTACTTCCCAGTATCGGCCAGTTAGATCGTGATATTTAAGCTTACGTTTACATCACTATTGTTGCTATAAAGAGCCAATTTTATCGCCTTGTTAAGCAAACATTATCATAGTGTTATGGGCGATTTATCACGCTAGTATAAAAATCAAAATATTCCCCACGCATAAGCTATAAAGTCCTATCTTTGCATCCCGACGCTGAAAGTCGGATTTCCTGCTTCCAGCGCATAGTATTAATCAGTTCAAAGTTGGCAGTTTAAGCTCATAATCAATCATTTATGCAGCTTCAACTAAAAACACAAACTTTAAACTAAAGACTTAAAAAAAGCACTATGCCAAAAGACACCTCCATCAAATCGGTCTTAATTATTGGTTCAGGTCCTATTATCATAGGCCAGGCTTGCGAATTTGACTACGCAGGTTCACAAGCTTCCCTTTCACTGAAAGACGAAGGCATCACCGTTTCCATCATTAACAGCAACCCGGCAACCATTATGACCGACAAGGTTATTGCCGATCACGTTTATCTGTTGCCGCTTAACACCGAGAGTATCGAAAAAATACTTCAGGAGCAAAAGATTGATGCCGTACTACCTACCATGGGTGGCCAAACTGCATTAAACCTTTGTATAGAAGCAGATGAACAGGGCCTTTGGAAAAAGTATGGCGTGCGCATTATCGGTGTTGATATTGCAGCCATCGAAAAAACAGAGAACCGTGAGGCTTTCCGCCAGTTAATGGTTGATATTGGTGTTGGTGTAGCCAAATCAAGAATTGCCAACTCGTTTTTAGAAGGTAAAGAAGGTGCACAGGAAATCGGCTTCCCGCTGGTTATCCGCCCAAGTTACACCCTGGGTGGTAAAGGTGCAGGCTTTGTACACAAAAAAGAAGATTTTGATGCAGCTCTAAGCCGTGGCTTACAGGCATCGCCAACCCACGAGGTATTGGTTGAGCAGGCTGTTTTAGGCTGGAAAGAATACGAGCTGGAGTTGTTGCGCGACAGCAATGATAACGTAATTATCATCTGCTCGATTGAAAACTTCGACCCAATGGGTATCCACACCGGCGACTCGATCACCGTGGCACCAGCCATGACCCTGAGCGATCGCTGTTACCAGGAAATGCGCGACCAGGCTATTAAGATGATGCGCGCCATTGGTAATTTTGCAGGTGGCTGTAACGTACAGTTTTCGGTTAACCCGGCTGATGAATCGATCATCGCTATCGAGATTAACCCGCGTGTATCACGCTCATCTGCACTGGCATCAAAAGCAACAGGTTATCCTATCGCTAAAATAGCTTCTAAACTGGCTATCGGTTATAACCTGGACGAATTAGAAAACCAGATCACCAAAACCACTTCGGCTTACTTTGAGCCAACGCTGGATTATGTGATCGTTAAAGTTCCACGCTGGAACTTCGATAAATTTAAAGGTGCCAACAAGGAACTTGGCTTGCAGATGAAATCTGTAGGTGAGGTAATGGCAATTGGCCGCAGCTTTACCGAGGCATTGCAAAAAGCTTGTCAGAGTTTAGAGATTGGCCGCGCCGGCTTAGGTGCCGACGGCCGCCAAAGCCGCAACCTTGACGAAATTATGCACAGCCTGGAGCATCCAAGCTGGGACAGGTTGTTCCACATTTATGATGCTTTAAGCTTAGGTGTGCCGATTGAGTCAGTTCGTAAAGCAACCAAGATAGATCGCTGGTTCCTGAACCAGATCCAGGAGCTGGTTAACCTGGAGGCGGAATTACGCCGCTACTCTGTAGGCAACATCCCACAGGATATTTTCATGACTGTTAAACAAAAAGGTTTCTCAGATCAGCAAATTGCCTGGATTTTAGGTGGCAACACTACCGAAGAAGATGTTTACCAACGCCGTAAAGTATTAGGTTTAAAACGTGTTTACAAAATGGTTGATACCTGCGCTGCAGAGTTTCAGGCCAAAACACCTTACTACTACTCAACTTACGAGGGCGAGAACGAATCGATCGCATCTGATAAAAAGAAGATCATTGTATTAGGCTCGGGCCCTAACCGGATCGGCCAGGGTATTGAGTTTGATTATAGCTGTGTACACGGTTTATTAGCCGCTAAAGAAGCTGGTTACGAAGCCATTATGATCAACTGTAACCCCGAGACGGTATCTACCGACTTTAACATGGCCGATAAGCTATACTTTGAGCCGGTATTCTGGGAGCATGTTCGCGACATCATCGAACTGGAAAAACCAGAAGGTGTAATCGTTCAGCTTGGTGGCCAAACAGCTTTGAAAATGGCTGAGAAACTGCACGAGCATGGTATCAAAATTATCGGTACCTCATTCAACGATATGGACATCGCCGAAGACCGCGGCCGTTTCTCTGACCTGTTGAAAGAACTGAACATCCCTTACCCTAAATATGGCGTTGCCGAAACTGCTGAGGAAGCAATTGAAGTGGCACACGAGGTAGGTTACCCGGTACTGGTTCGCCCAAGTTATGTATTAGGTGGCCAGGGTATGAGCATCGTAATTAATGACGAGGACCTGGAGAAAGCAGTAGTGAACCTGTTAAAAAACTTACCAGGCAACCGCGTACTGATTGACCACTTTTTAGACCGCGCATCTGAAACAGAGTCTGATTCGATCTGTGATGGCGAAGATGTACACATCATCGGTATGATGGAGCACATCGAGCCTGCCGGTATCCACTCAGGCGATTCATTTGCGGTATTGCCACCGTTTGATTTGAGCGAAAGCGTGATCAGCCAGATGGAAGAATACTCTGCAAAAATCGCCCGCGCATTAAATGTAAAAGGTTTATTAAACATCCAGTTCGCGGTTAAAAATGATAAAGTATTTGTGATCGAAGCTAACCCGCGTGCTTCACGTACGGTTCCTTTCATTGCTAAGGCTTACGATGTACCTTACATCAACATTGCTGCTAAAATTATGCTGGGTGCTAATAAATTAAAAGACTTTACCATTGAACGCAAACTGGTAGGTTACGCCATTAAAGAGCCTGTGTTCTCTTTCGATAAATTCCCGGAAGTAAACAAAGAATTAGGCCCCGAAATGAAATCGACCGGCGAAGCCATCCGCTTTATCCCTAACCTCGAAGACCCTTACTTCCGCCACCTGTACAAAGAGAAATCAATGTACCTGAGCAAGTAATTTTTTTTAGATAAAGTATGAAAGATATAAGGACAAGGGTTGAGGCTCTTGTCCTTTTTTTGTTTCTCACATGCGCCTCATTGCAATGACGCGCTTATTTTTAATATCTAAAAATAGCCCAGATGAACCCTCAATACCCAAACAATTGTGGCATCTTAATTTTCGATAGTACAACTTTGGCCACAGCAAACCCTTTCATAGAAAATTGAGCAGCCACGAGCTTTCTTTTGGTACTTTTTCTTTGGCGGTCAAAGAAAAGTACATCCACTGACGATTCATAAAGCACGCTACCATACCTAATGAAAAACGGATTTCTGCGTTATTTAGGGTAGTGCTAATGGATCTGAGATTGCTTCGTTCCTCAGCAATGACGTGCTATATTAAAGGAAATCCCGATTCTTGACTCTCGATTCCTGATTCCCTTAAACAATCTATTTGTTCACCATTAACCCTTTTACCTCAAAAGTTAACTTCTCTTTGGGGTTGGTTTTAACAGTGTGTTGTTTTTTGCCTTGCACGGTATCGCCGGCCATGTGCTGCAGGTCATCAGCTATGAATTGTTTTTCGGCTACGCCGTCGATGATCACCTGGCGGCCTTTTAAATCTGCTGGGAGTTTAATGTTATAATCGCGGAAGTGGGCAGCTATTACTTTACCATTGCCTGCATCCATCTCGAACCAGCCGCCTTGTTCTTTGGTAACTCGCAGTACTTTGCCATAAATAACTGCACTGGTACGGGTGCGTTTACCCATAAAAACTTCGAGCTTGGTGGCAGGCATCTGGTTTATGTTAGATGGCGTGCTGCCAAATATCATTCCATGAGGCAACGGTGTATGCTTTTGAGCAAATATGGTGGTTGATGCACCAATTATCAACACAAACATCATGAGCTTAATTAACGGTTTCATACCCAGATAAACAGCATTTAGCAGATTTCGTTTAATAAATACTTGAAAGAAAAGGGCCAAGGGGTAATAAAAATGTTAAAATATAGTTAAAGTGGCAGGTTACAGGATTGTATAACCGATACAATCCTGTAGCTTTGCACAATAACCGGCATACTTAATTTATTTAGCCGTATTGAATTCAGTAATTTAGTTTATAACCTCAGTGAAGAAAAATCTACTCGTAAAAATTACGTTAACAACTGCTCTAATTTTCGTTGTATTATTTCAGTATAGTTGCAGCAAAAGTTCTGATACTAACACTGTGCCGGTTCTTTTAACCAATAGTATTATTGCCGGGGTAACTACAACAAGCGCCATCAGCGGCGGTACCGTTGTATCTGGAGGCAGTGCCACTGTAACAGCTGTAGGGGTTTGCTATAGCACAACATCACAAAGCCCATCTATTACAGATAGCCACACCAGCGAAACTGTTACCTCGAGCTTTACCAGCACCATGACTGGTTTATCGCCCGGTACTACTTATTATGTACGTTCTTACGCAAGCAGCACTGCAGGTACAGGCTATGGCGGCTTAATTAAATTTACTACCAGCACAGCTGCAAATGCCACTACCGCAACGGTAAGTACATTTGCTGGCAATGGCACCGGTGGTCTGGTTAACGCAGTAGGTACAGGCGCACAATTATACAACCCACTTGGCATGGCTGCA
Organism: Sphingobacteriaceae bacterium; assembly: GCA_903644075.1. Taxonomy (GTDB): domain Bacteria; phylum Bacteroidota; class Bacteroidia; order Sphingobacteriales; family Sphingobacteriaceae; genus Mucilaginibacter. The sequence continues at coordinate 11,238 of CAHJXH010000133.1, forward strand.
GACGCTGCAGGCAACCTTTATGTGGCCGATCAGTTTAACCACGTAATTCGTAAAATTACCTCTACAGGCTTAGTTTCTACATTTTGTGGTAGCGGCGCTAACGGCCATGTTGATGGCCCGGCCAATATTGCACAATTTTCGAGCCCTAATGCTATTGCGGTTGATAAATCAGGCAATGTATATGTAACCGACCAAGGCAGTAACCTGATTATAAAAATTACACCAGATGGTACAGCAACCACACTTGCAGGTATTGGCGCACCAGGATATGTTAACTCATCATCGCCGCTTAAAGCTGCGTTTAATAACATGCAGGGTATAGCAGTTGATGCAACCGGAAACGTATTTGTTTCTGATGCCGGTAACAACCGAATCCGCGAAGTTAACACCAAAGGATCTGTTACCACATTAGCTGGTAGCGGTTCGTACAGCCAGATTGATTCTACAAGCACTTACGCTGCATTTAACCGCCCGGCCGGATTAGCATTTAGCTCAAAAGGATTGTTATATGTAGCTGATAACTTTAACCACGCCGTTCGTTCTGTTACTACCGATGGTACGGTTAAAACTGTAATTGGGAATAACATCCAAACTGCCTTAATAGGTAACCCGGTTGCCATTACTTTCGATGCCAGCGATAACATGTATATTGTTGATGTTGCAGGCCGTGTGTTAAGATACAATACTTCGAGCAGTGTATTATATGATCTTGCCGGAACCTCTGGCACTTATGGTTTTGCCGATGGTGTAAATACCACAGCACAATTTAACTCGCCTAATGGTATTGCTTTGGTATCGGGTGTTCCTTATATCTCCGATTCAAATAATAACCGTATCCGTAAAATGGTTGTTGCCAACTAATACGGGGTTTAAATATATTGAAAGAGCCTTTCTGTATTTGCAGAAAGGCTCTTTTGTTTACATCGCTTTTGTCATGTCGAACGATAGTTAGATATCTTGTAAAGTTTGCTTTTATAGCAAAGAAGATTTCTCACTATCGTTCGAAATGACAAGGTATTTAAAGCTCCCTCCCCTTTGGAGAAGGTTGGGGTGAGGTGTTAACCAAATAACAAACTAAACACCTCCTCAATACTAGCTACAGGTATAATCTCGATGGTGTATCTCGATAAATCTATCCGCTGATGTTTATCCTGTTTAGCTGATGGTAAATTATATTTAGAAATAAAGATCCGTTCGAAGCCTAATTTTTGCGCTTCGGCAATGCGTTGCTCTACCCGGTTTACAGCGCGGATCTCGCCCGATAATCCTAATTCCCCTGCAAAGCAGGTTTTGAAAGGGATGGGCATATCCTCGTGTGAAGAGATAATGGCAGCTGCCAAACCAAGGTCGATTGCAGGGTCTTCTACACGGATACCGCCTGTTATATTCAGGAACACGTCTTTTGCCCCTAATCTAAAGCCACAGCGTTTTTCCAGCACAGCCAGCAACATGTTCATGCGCCGGGTATCGAAGCCCGTAGCCGAGCGCTGAGGCGTACCGTAGGGCGAAGTGCTTACCAGCGCTTGTGTCTCGATCAGCATAGGGCGCAAACCTTCCAGCGTGGCCGAAATAGTGATGCCGCTCAATGGCTCGTCGCGTTGGGATAACAATATTTCTGAAGGATTAGATACCTCGCGCAAGCCAACACCCAGCATTTCGTAAATACCCAACTCAGACGCCGAACCGAAACGGTTTTTAACAGCCCGCAAAATGCGATAAACATGGTGGCGGTCGCCCTCGAACTGTAGCACGGTATCAACCATGTGCTCCAAAATTTTCGGCCCGGCTATCATACCATCCTTAGTGATATGGCCAATCAATATTACCGGTGTACCGCTCTCCTTAGCAAAGCGCAAAAGCTCCGCAGTACACTCACGCACCTGGGATACACTACCCGGCGTAGATTCAATATGTGACGAATGCAATGTTTGTATCGAATCGATCACCACCAACTGCGGTTCCAGTTGCTCTATTTGCTTAAAAATGTTTTGGGTGGAGGTTTCGGTAAGGATGTAAGCCCCCCGGCCTCCCGAAGGGGGAGAACTGATTGCTCCCCCTTCAGGGGGTTGGGGAGCTAAC
>CAHJXH010000134.1 GCA_903644075.1 Sphingobacteriaceae bacterium
GCCGACCGGCAGGCACGCATAATTGTGATGAAGAATGGCCCGAAACAGGCTGCCCACGCGACTCTAAAGGTAGCTGCTCGTTAGCATTGCATGCAGAAGAGAATGCCATCTTATACGCCATGAAAAACGGTGCAGGGCTGGAAGGTACTACCATGTACACCACGCTTTCGCCATGTTTGCCATGTGCGCGGTTGATATTTTCGGCAGGGATAAAGGAAGTATACTTTCGCCACTCATATGCCGAGTATAAAGGCTTAGCGAGCGACGAAGGTGTTGATTTTTTAAACCGGTTTGGTGTTAGAGCGGCTAAATTTCAAGAGCCACTTATTGATCTTGATCTGCCTATTTAGTTTTAAGTAAAGGCTCAATACAATCTAAAGCAAACTGAAGCTGCTCTTCCGGGGTAAGGTTGGTATTATCCAGGATGATGGCATCATCGGCACGTATCAACGGACTTTCTTTGCGTGTAGTATCAGAATAATCGCGATGGGCAATGTTTTCAAATACTTCTTCGAGTGTTATTTCCGGATTATTGGGCTGTAATTCTTTAAAGCGTCGCTCTGCACGTACTTTAGGGTCGGCAGTCATGAATAACTTCAGTGGTGCATTAGGGAATACAGCAGTACCAATATCGCGGCCATCCATCACCACATTTTTAGATTTACCCATCCGTTGCTGCTGTTTTACCATCTCCAAACGTACTGCCCTGATAGCAGATACAGCACTTACATTGCTAGATACCGGCATCAAACGGATCTCGTTTGATACTTCTTCATCATTCAGCAAAATATGGGTTTGATAATCGCGCGAGTGGAAGTTTAAATGAATATCCGGTAATGCCGTCTTAACTGCTTCTTCGTCGGTTAAATCGATGTTGTTACGTAATAAATAAAGGGTAACTGCGCGGTACATAGCACCGCTGTCTACATATATAAAGTGAAGTTTCTTGGCTAAGGCCTTGGCTAAAGTGCTTTTTCCGCATGACGAATAGCCATCAATAGCCACTACAATGTTAGTGCTCATTCGAGGGGCTAAATTACGATTTTATGTTATGATTTCACCGATGGGTTTGTGATTTCACCAATTGGATTTTGATTACACCGATTATGAGAAAGATGATTTCACTGATAAAGTTGGAAGCAAATTGATTATGATTAATTTAGTTTCCGAATTATTTTATCAAATAGGTGGAATCAATCTTAGGATTGGTGTAATCCCCAATATAATCTGTGAAATCATAATATATGAATATTAATAAGGCCGAAATACAGCGCGAAACCACATTTAAGGCATCACGCAGCGGCGGCAAGGGCGGGCAGAATGTCAATAAAGTATCGAGTAAAGTGGAGCTTAATTTTGATATCAATAATTCGGTTCTGTTTAGCGATGAAGAAAAAGAAATACTGCACAGCAAGTTAGGTGCGCGTTTAAATAAGGATGGAGCAGTGCAAGTTGTGTGCGACGAAGAGCGCAGCCAATACCTGAACCGCGAAAAAGCGCTGGAAAAATTATACCATATTATTACCAAAGCTTTTGAAAAGCCCAAGCCACGTAAAGCAACTAAAGTAAGCCGGGCTGCTAAAGCAGCACGCCTCGATGAAAAGAAAATAGTCTCTGGCAAGAAAGAAAACCGCAAAAAGAACTTCGACTATTAGTTGAAGTGATACATTACCGCCAACGACCCCCATTGGTGCGATTGCAGCATCTCTTTGGTGTCTTTGGTATGAAATATAACTGATAAGTCGAAAGTCCACCTGTCGCCGCTATTATAGGCAGCGCCGATCTGGTTGCTGATCATTAATGTCTCGGGAGTGCCGGTTACCTCAGCAGTACTTAAACTTGGGTTACGTGGGTTTGCATCGAGATAATATTCCGGTAAATGGCCCGATTTGCTTTGCACGGTTGCATCATGGGCAACTATATTAATCATGGGTTTGTAGTAAAAAAAGAACTCCTCATCATTAGCCTTAACGCCATCGCGGTTAGTTATGGTACTTTGGGTACTGATGGAGTTAAATAGCTTATTAGTCCTTCCTAAACGTAGTAAAGGGCCAAATCCAAAGCCGGTGAAGGCATTACCTATATTGGCATAGGCACTTAAGTTGGCATCAAATATGGAAGTCCTTAACAGCATCTTATTATACTCGCCGGTAAGGGTAAATTTGATGCCGCCTTGTATTTGATGGTCCCAGCCAAAAGGAGGGTAAAAGCCAAACGTATTATGTATAAAATCCTGTATTTGCTTACCCTGGGCTTTAGGGCCAATATAACCTACCTGTGCACCAACCTTTAAATTGCTTTGGCTTTTGTATAATAAGTTATAAGTAGCGCCAAAATAAGTATAAGCTGCAAAAGGCCTGTCGATGTTTTGAATATCATCATAAGGCTTATCGGGAACAGAACTTTGTATATTGCCCGACTGCGGGTTGTACATTTTTTGCCCAAATTCAAAGCCCAGCACTTTATTAGCTAGTTTACCATCTATATCAAAGGGCAAAGCTTCGCGGTAAAAAAAGAAAATTCCATTAGTATAATAACGATCAGACCCCTGGCCTAAATAACCATCATTATCTGTCTGAAAGCCGGCTTCTTGTGTGCGGTATTGTGCTTTAGTATATAATGAACAAAGTATCAGTATAATAGCAATAGGTAATAATTTTCTCATTAAATTAGGGAGTAATTGCAAAACTTAGCTAAAATAGAAAAAGCCCCGAAATATCGGGGCTTCCATCATTTTATTTAATAAAATTTTAACAACCTGAGGTTTAGTTGAGTACAGGCTTCAGATCTTCTTTAATGGTTAAATCAATTGCATCTTCAACTTTTTCATCCAATAAAGCTAACTCTATTACCTCACGCATCTCGGTTACGTAGTTAAACTTCATATTCTTAATGTAATCATCTTTAATCTCCAGGATATCTTTCTGGTTTGATTTACACAGGATAATCTCTTTAATATTAGCACGTTTAGCAGCCAGGATTTTCTCCTTAATACCACCCACAGGCAATACACGGCCACGTAAAGTAATCTCGCCGGTCATAGCTAAGTTAGGTTTAACCTTTCGTTGGGTAAACGCCGAAGTAAGCGCAGTAAGCATGGTAACACCAGCTGATGGGCCATCTTTAGGTGTTGCACCTGCCGGTACGTGGATATGGATATCCCATTGCTCAAACAAACGCTGATCGATATTAAAACGGCTGGCATGCGAGCGTAAATAAGCCAGTGCAATAGTAGCCGACTCTTTCATTACATCGCCCAAGCTACCTGTTAAGGTTAAGCGGCCTTTGCCGGGGCTAAGGCTTGCTTCGATGAACAGGATATCGCCACCTACAGAAGTCCAGGCCAGCCCGGTTACTACGCCGGCTACCTTGTTACCTTCGTACAGGTCTTTATCGAAAATTGGCGCACCTAATATGCGTTCCACATCTGCTTTACTAACTGATGGATTATACTCTTCTTCCAGTGCGATGCTTTTAGCTACGCCGCGGATCACTGAGCCAATCTTTTTATCCAGGTTACGCACACCCGATTCGCGCGTATATTCTTCAACAACTTTTTCAAGCACGTCATTTTTCAGCGTTACCTGTTTAGGTTTTACGCCATGGGCTTCGCGCTGTTTAGGTACTAAGTGTTGTTTGGCAATTTCTATTTTTTCTTCAATGGTATAACCGTTCACCTCGATAATCTCCATCCTGTCTAACAAGGCAGGCTGAATAGTGCTTAAAGAGTTAGCAGTTGCGATGAACATTACATTCGACAGATCGAAGTCCATTTCAACATAATTATCATAGAATGTGCTGTTTTGCTCCGGATCTAAAACCTCTAACAGGGCAGAAGACGGATCGCCTCGGAAATCGTTACCCACTTTATCAATCTCGTCTAAAATAAATACCGGGTTAGCAGCGCCTGATTTTTTGATGGATTGGATTACACGGCCCGGCATAGCGCCAATGTACGTTTTACGGTGACCGCGAATTTCGGCCTCGTCATGCACACCACCTAATGCCATACGAACATAACGGCGGCCTAATGCTTTGGCAATTGATTTACCCAGTGAAGTTTTCCCAACTCCCGGAGGGCCAACCAAACAAAGGATAGGGGCCTTCATATTATGTTTCAGCTTTAGTACGGCCAGGTATTCGATGATACGCTGTTTTACTTTATCTAAACCAAAGTGATCTTTATCCAATACCTTTTGGGCACGTTTAAGGTCGAAGTTATCTTTGGTGAACTCGTTCCATGGTAAATCGAGTAATAGTTCGAGGTAGTTCATCTGCACCGAGTAATCTGCCGCAGCAGGATTAATACGGGCAAGCTTGTCCATCTCTTTATTAAAATGGTCGCTTACTTCTTTAACCCATTTCTTTTTGGTAGCACGCAGGCGCAAGTTGTCTAGTTCCAGATCAGGCGTATTGCCGCCCAGTTCTTCCTGGATAGTTTTTAACTGCTGGTTCAGGAAGTAATCGCGCTGCTGTTTATCCAAATCAACACGAACTTTAGATTGGATCTGGTTTTTAAGTTCCAGCATCTGCAGCTCACTAGTTAAGTGCTCCAGTACCTGGTTGGCACGTTCGCGCAGATTAACGGTTTCGAGCATTCGCTGCTTAACAGACATATCGGCATTCATGTTAGACGATATGAAGTTGATGAGGAACGAAATACTTTCGATATTTTTAATGGCAATGCCGGCCTCGGTAGGTATGTTGGGCGACATTTGCACAATGCTCATGGCCATGTCTTTAATAGACGATACCATCGCTTTAAATTCTTTATCCTGTTTTGGCCTTATCTCTTCAAAAGGCTCAATCGTAGCCTTGATATAAGGTTCGCTTTGAATCTCTTCTTTTAAATGGAACCTCTTTTTACCCTGGAGTATAACGGTAGTATTACCATCGGGCATTTGCAGCATTTTAACAATTAAAGCAGTAGTACCCACTTTGTTAAGCTGGCCAAAAGTAGGGTCTTCAATGCTCACATCCTGCTGCGAAACCACACCAATAATGCGCTCGCCTTTATTAGCTTCGCGGATTAATTTGATAGATTTATCGCGGCCAACGGTGATTGGAATAACCACGCCGGGGAAAAGTACAGTATTACGAAGTGGAAGTATCGCTAAAGCCTCGGGCACCTGCTCATTGTTCATTTCTTCCTCATCTTCGGAAGACATTAAGGGGAAAAACTCAGAATCTTCGTTTATTACCGGTAATGTATTTTTAAAATCAAACGGATCATAGCTCATTAAGCACCCTTTCTAAATAATTATTAACGTCAAGTTGTCAGCTTTTTTTATAATAAAAGCCGATAAAGGCAGGTATTAAAGTATAATGCTGTTATGCACTATATGTTTCAAGAGATGTGCCAAGATACGATTATCAGCAGTGATAAACATTTAACATTAATAATATATTGATTTTGACAACGTTAAAGAGTAAGTTAATTGCTAAACCAGTTTGCGATAGAAAATTATAAATATGAAAATTAGTCAGTAGTCAGAGCACGTTTTCTGACTCAATCATTGCTAAAAATTCGTAATAATTTGCTCATATTGCATAATAAAGTTTAACATTGGCAGTTATTAATATATTCATTTTGTTCACTCTTAATCCCTGATGAGGTTACCGGTCATACTATTTGTATTAGCTATCACGTCAGTTAAAGTTTCTTCGGCACAAAATGCTTATGTGAAATTAGGGCAGCAGGCATTGATGGAGGGGGATTTTAAGGTCGCGATACAACGGCTTGAAAAAGCATGTGTTATTGATTCTACCAATGCCGACGCTTTGTGGATGCTTGGCTATTCTTATTACCATAGCGCCAACTACAAAAAGTCGATATCAACTTATACCCGCGTAGTTACCATTAAGCCTACCGATGCTACCTCGTATTATTACCGTGCACGTGCTAAAAGCTACATGGCTAAAGATAATATGTTATCGGCGCAGGAGCGCGATAAGTATTTATATGGTGCAATAGTTGATTTTACAAAGGCCGTTACGCTTGAACCCACCGATACCAAATACTATCAGAACCGGGGTATAGCCTACCGCGAATATGGTGTTTTTAAACTCGATCCAACTTCTAAATCAACCTTCGATAAAGCACGTGGTATTAATGCACTCAAAGCATCCATTGGCGACCTGGAAAAGGTATTGAACGATAACCCAACCCGCGCAGATATAGCCTCATTGCTGGATATCTCTAAAGAAAAGCTGGCCACTGTGGTGGGGCATCGATAAGCTTATTCTATATAACTCTATTTTATAGCTTGACTTTTTTATACCCCTTGTTAAAGCAAGTGCTATAGTAATACCGCTGCATTCCCCTTTTTAGGGGAAAACTACTGCCAGTGCAACTTGCAAAAATCTTAATAAAGGTAAAATTAGGACAATCCGATTTGGGATAGGGAAGCGAGTTATTGGTTACTTCTTAAACTTTCCCTTAATAATATACCTGTTATTGCCCAGCAATATTACATGCTGAAACTTATCGATAGCGTAAATAGAATCCGGCAAATAGGTTAATGCTTCAGTGGTTTCGTAAAGCAGGTTTTTAGTATGGTTGATAACGTGGATAGCGGTTACTTTTCCGGCCTTTTTAACAATATGAAGTTCACGGGTTTTTAGGTCGGGAGTTAATGCGATGTAATTGATACTATCGCCTTTGGTGGTTACCGAATAGCTTTGACGCCATGATGGCTTATTAATATCCGACGAAGCAAACAGCCCCAGCTCATGACCCCAGTTAGCAATCTTTACCTCTTTCGATTCGCTATCGCCGTTATGGTTAACCGTTTTACTGATAGTGGGATTGCTGCGATTGAGACGTGCAGAATCGGCCTGTATAAAACCCTTCAGGTCGAAATATTTATACTGGCTTTTGGTTTCTTTTACATTGGGGCGGCAGGCCACCAATGCGCTGCAAATAAAAAAAGAATAGCAGATGGCGAACCATCTGCTATGTAATTTATACAAGTACATTACCTGTCATTTCCTCAGGGATCTCAACTCCCAGTATAGTAAGTACAGTAGGGGCAATATCGCCCAGTTTACCGTCTTTTACTTGTTTAACATCTTTATCAATTATAATACAAGGCACCAGGTTAGTGGTGTGCGCTGTATTTGGCGATCCATCTGCGTTGATCATAAAATCGGCATTACCATGGTCGGCAATAATGATGAATGAGTACCCATTCTTCAAGCCGGTTTCAACAACCGCTTTGGTAGTAGCATCAACAGTTTGGGCTGCTTTAACCACAGCTTCAAATACACCGGTATGGCCAACCATATCTGTATTGGCAAAGTTAAGGCAAATAAAATCTGCCCAACCACTTTCCAGTTCCGGTAAAATGGCATCACGGATACCTTCTGCACTCATCTCAGGCTGCAAGTCGTAGGTAGCAACTTTTGGTGATGGTACTAAAAGGCGTTTTTCGTCAGTAAATTCTTTTTCACGGCCACCCGAGAAGAAGAAGGTTACGTGCGGATATTTCTCAGTTTCTGCAATGCGGATCTGGTGTTTACCGGCATCCTGTAAAACTTCGCCAAGGGTTTTAACCAGATCATCTTTGGTGAAAATAACATCAACCCCCTTAAACGTTTCGTCATAGGTAGTCATGGTGATGTAACGCAGTTTCAACGGAACCATGTTTTGCTCGTGAAACTCTTTTTGCGTTAATGCTAACGTAATTTCGCGGCCACGATCAGTACGGAAGTTGAAGCATAATACTACATCGCCATCTTTAATTACAGCTAATGGATTGCCATTTGCATCAGTATTCACAATCGGCTGGATAAACTCATCGGTTACACCATCAGCGTATGACTGTTTAATAGCGCCTAACAGATCAGTAGTGGCTTTACCTGTACCGTGTACCATCAGGTCATAAGCTAGTTTAACGCGTTCCCAGCGGTTATCGCGGTCCATGGCGTAGTAGCGGCCAATGGCAGATGCAATTTTAACAGGCGTATCTTTAATATGGTTCTCCAGGTCGGCAATGTAACCGGCACCTGCATTAGGGTCGGTATCGCGGCCATCTAAAAAGGCGTGGATAAATACTTTCTCCAAACCAAATTCGCCGGCTGCATCACAAAGGCCTTTTACGTGTTTAATATGTGAGTGCACGCCACCGTCTGATACCAGGCCAATGAAGTGTACGTCTTTGTTGTTTGCTTTGGCATAATCAAAAGCCGATTTAATTACGGCGTTTGTAGGCAGTTCGTGATCGTCAACCGCTTTGTGTATGCGGCCAAGTTCCTGGTAAACCACACGGCCAGCACCCAGGTTCATGTGCCCAACTTCAGAGTTGCCCATTTGCCCGTCGGGTAAACCAACAGCCATACCCGAAGCTTCGAGCTTTGAGTTAGGATAAGTTTTAATTAATTCGTCGAAAAACGGAGTTTCGGCATTAAATATAGCGTCTGATTTGTCCTGACGGCCGTATCCCCAGCCATCTAAAATCAATAAAGCGAGTTTTTTTTGTTGTTCCACAGTGCAAATATAATTTTTATGTTGGTTTTGTTGATTAAGTTGAGTGGTTGATTAGGTTAAGTGGTTGATCTGTTTATATAAAAAGGCTGTTACATTTATACTTGGAGGGAAACTTAATCAACACATTCCAACTTAATCAATAAATCAACTAATTTATCAAACTAATTTATTGTCAATTGTTTTTTACTTTTGACCTTTTAATACCACTATTTTGGATAAAGAACTCGTAGACCCATTTATAAAAAATGCTCTTGCCGAAGATGTAGGCGATGGCGACCATACTTCATTAGCAACCATTTTACCCGGCACACAGGGTAAGGCCCGCTTGATAGTTAAAGATACCGGCATTTTAGCAGGTGTTGAACTGGCGGTAGAGATATGCCATATTGTTGATCCCGAACTGAAAGTTGAAGTGTTTATCCAGGACGGAGCTCCGGTAAAATACGGTGATATTGCTTTTAATTTAGAAGGCAGTGTACACAGTATATTAAAGGCAGAGCGTTTGCTGTTGAATTGCATGCAGCGGATGTCGGGCATTGCAACACGTACCAACCAGATTGTAAGCATGCTGAAAGGTACCGGTACTAAAGTTTTGGATACCCGTAAAACTACGCCGGGCGTACGTTACCTCGAGAAATGGGCTGTGAAAATTGGCGGAGGGGTAAATCACCGCTTCGGCTTGTACGATATGATACTGATTAAGGATAACCATGTTGATTATTCGGGCGGTATCAGTAATGCCATTAACAATACGCACCAATATTTAAAGGAGCAGAATAAAGACCTGCAAATTGAAATTGAGGTAAGAAACCTCGAAGAACTGGAAGAAGTTTTACGTGTAGGCGGTGTAGACCGTATTTTGCTTGATAATTTTAAGCCACAAGTTTTGCAACAAGCCCTTGCCATGAACGAAGGCCGGTATATTACCGAGGTATCGGGTGGTATAACTATTGATAATATTATGGATTATGCATCGGCCGGTGTCGATTATATTTCGATAGGTGCACTAACCCATTCTGTTAACAGTTTAGACCTCAGCTTAAAAGCTATTAAAGAATGAACAACTTAATTACTAACATATCTTTTAGTAATATTGTGGTGAAATGATATCTGTTTATTCTATTTCAGCGCTCATTCTGGCCTATTTGTTTGGCTCTATACCCACTGCGGTATGGATAGGCCAGGCATTTTACGGTATCGATATCAGGGAGTATGGAAGCGGTAACGCCGGAGCTACCAATACCTTTAGGGTACTGGGTAAAAAAGCTGGTATACCCGTAATGCTTATTGATATTTTAAAGGGGTGGACTGCCACTAATCTGGCCTATTTTATACCCATGTCTTTAGTGGGTAATCACCATTCTATCGTATTTACTAATTATGAACTGGCGTTTGGAATAACGGCTGTAATGGGCCATTTATTCCCAATTTTTGCGGGTTTTAGGGGCGGTAAAGGTATTGCAACCTTGTTCGGCATGGTTTTGGCAGTTCACCTGCAGGCTGCCTTGCTTTGTGTAGGTGTATTTATAGTGATATTATTAATTACCCGCTACGTATCATTAGGTTCAATTATGGCCGGTTTTATGTACCCTATAGCGGTAACTTTTGTGTTCCCGGTGTATATAAAATCGGTGGTAATATATGGTATGTGCATGTGTATATTGATATTGGTTACACATCAAAAAAATATAGAACGTTTATTGAAAGGCAAGGAGTCGAAAGTTAACCTGTTTAAGAAAAAAGCAACCGCCTAACCTAAATGAAAAGACGAAACTTTTGGGGTGCAATGGCAATAGCTGTTGCACTTTTTTCATGTTCAACCGTGCCGATAACGGGGCGCAAACAATTTAATGTAGTAAGTGATGCCGAGATCAACCAGTCGGCCGCTGCCAGCTATCGCCAATTATTGAGCGATCCTAAAACTAAGGTTGTAGGAAGTACTGCCGATGCACAGCGTGTGCAGCGGGTCGGTAATCAATTGTCTACCGCCATTCAGCGTTATTTGCAGCAAAATGGTTATGCCAATCAATATAATTTCGACTGGCAATTTACGCTGATACAAAGCAGCGAAGTAAACGCCTGGTGCATGCCCGGCGGCAAGGTGGCTGTATACAGCGGCATATTACCTTATACTCAAGACGATGCCGGACTGGCAACCGTACTGGGCCACGAAATTGGCCACGCCATAGCGCATCATTCGGCCGAACGGGTTTCGCAGCAATATGTAGCACAGGGAGTGGGTACGGCCATTGGCGTTGGTGCAGCAAACTCATCATCGGCTACTTTGGGTATTATTAACCAGCTTTATGGTGTAGGCGGTTCATTGGTTTTGTTAAAGTATTCGCGTAACCAGGAGTCGGAAGCTGACAGATTAGGGCTTACCTTTATGGCTATGGCGGGTTACTACCCACATCATGCGGTAGATTTCTGGAAACGGATGGCCGCTTCGGGTACCAGTAGTGGCACTCCCGAGTTTTTGAGTACCCACCCGGCAGATGCTACACGCATTGCAGCCATACAAAATGCGATACCAGAGGCCATGAAATATTATCATAAGTAATATGGCCAGGATCCGCTTTCTTACTGCGCAGTGGAAAAACCTGTTAATGCTCAATTATGAAGTTGATCCCGAAATATTAAAACCTCACCTTCCAGCATTTACCGAGCTTGACCTTTGGGAAGGTAAGGCTTTGGTAAGCATGGTAGGGTTTATGTTTTTAGATACACGTGTAATGGGCGTTAAGTGGCCAGGGCATGTGAACTTTGAAGAAGTAAACCTGCGCTTTTATGTGCGTTATTTCGATGGCAAAGAATGGAAACGCGGAGCCGTTTTTATCAGCGAAATTGTACCGAAGGCTATTATCCCAATTGTAGCCAATAATTTGTACAACGAACATTATAAGGCATTACCTATGCGGCACAGCGTTGTACCTAAAAGTAACGACTATACTTATTTTGATTACGAATGGAAGCTGAAAGGCCGTTGGAATAAGTTAGGCGCAACTGTAAGTAGTGCTTATACTGATATACAACCCGGCAGCCCCGAAGAATTTATTTTTGAGCATTACTGGGGCTATAACCGCATACACGATACCAGGACTTTAGAGTATGCAGTTGAGCATATCTCCTGGCAGGTAGCTGCTGTAAAAGATCCCATATTTGATGGGGATATTGCTGCGCTTTATGGTGCCGAATTTGAGCCGTACTTGAAGAAAGAGCCCCAGTCTGCATTTTTTGCCAATGGCTCTGATGTCTCTGTCAGGGTTGCCGCAAAAATTCTGGCTGCCTCAATACTTCCATAATCGCTTTTATTTTCAACAAGCATTCTTCGTATTCAAATGCAGCATCGGCGTGGTAGGTAATGGCACTTCCTGCCTGGAACGACAGGTATTTTTCAACCTCATTATAAAGGATACTGCGAATCACCACGTTAAAATCAAAGTCGCCGTTGGGACTAAAATAGCCTACTGCACCTGAGTATACACCTCGCCTGGTTAGCTCGTAATATTCCATCAGTTGCATGGCGCTTACTTTGGGTGCGCCAGTCATGCTACCCATCGGAAAAGTGTTTCTGATGGCTTCTACTGTGCCGATATGATTATCCAGTTCACAAACCACAGTCGAGATCATCTGGTGTACATGTTGAAAGCTATAGATACCGAACAGTTCTTCTACTTTAACAGTACCGGAGACGGCAGATCGTGTCAGATCATTACGAACCAAATCTACAATCATTACGTTTTCCTGCTGCTCTTTGGGGCTGTTTCGCAATTCTTGAATAATGGCTTTATCGCTTTCAGTATTAATACCTCTTTTAGCTGTACCCTTAATAGGTTGCGAGATAAGCTTGCTGCCTCGCTTAGCCAAAAATCTTTCAGGCGAAGCACAAATTATATAGTGATGATGATATTTAAAGAAACAGGCAAACGGATTAGGCGAGGCTTCATTCAGTTTTTGGAAGATATTAACCGGGTTGATAGCAGCATCCTCCGCATAAAACTCCTGGCAAAAATTGGTAACGTAAATATCGCCGCGGTTAATGTGGGCTTTAACCTCGTTTACGGTATCAATGTATTCGGCTTTATTAAAGCGGGTTTTGATATTGATTGGAGAGGATATTACTTCTATCAGTTGAAAATCAATAATTGCATTAAAGATATCCTCAGCATCCTCAGATTGTATATCTACTTCATCACCATTGATAATTATCAGATACTGAGGCACGAAAAAATATAAGTCTGGAAATTGAAGATAGTCTTTATTAGCAGAACTTACCTGTTCAATCTCATTCTTTAAATCATAACCTAAAAAACCGGTCATCCATTCGGTATGCTTTGATTTAAAGTTAGCTAATGCTTCAAATGCATTTCCGTTTTGCGCTACAACATCTGCCTTTACACCAGCAGCTATCAGCGCGTCAAATTTAGAGTATTTGTCTTTGAAGTTATTGGAATCGAGATAGCAAAACACATCAAACATTGAAGCCCAATGCAGGGCGTTCTGCTTAAATTGATGAATGCTATTGGGATGGAAGATCACGGTGCAAAAATAGTAAAGGCCGGGCAATGCCCACGAATGGTCGGAAGAATAATCTTCCGACTTTTTTGTTTTATAATGATTAGTTGGTTTTGTATAAAGGATTGATTT
>CAHJXH010000135.1 GCA_903644075.1 Sphingobacteriaceae bacterium
AAACTTACCCCCTCCCAGCCATTACACTACCATCCGCACCCCTCCCGTGGGGAGGGAATTTTGTAAAGCTTTGTAATCATGGGATATTCCCCTTTTAAGGGGAAAACTACTGCCAGTGCAATTTGCAAAAACGTTCACAAGGGTATAATTTTATGCCGATCAGAATGTGGATACACGGTAGCTTGTTAAGGGGAAATCAGAGGTAGTGCTAATGCCACTTACTTAATAAGGGGTAGAAATTATAGTATGTTAAAAGATGTGGTACACGGTAGCCCTAATCTTAATTGTCTTTACCTCCCGGCCAGCTTTCGGTTGCCGAAATAATATCGCGGATCTTTTCGTCCAGTTCCTGGGTCGAGGTTTCTACCATCAGCAATTCGTCTTTATTAACTTCGTAGTTCTGAATTTTAAACACATTCATCAGCCCCAAAATGGAGGCCAGCGGCTTGCGTACTTCATGCGATTGGATGTGCGCTATCTTCAGCAAAGCCTCATTAAGTATTTGGTTTTTACGACGGATAGCCTTGTTTTTATGCCTGATGGTTAAATACTGGTAAAGCAATATAATGCTCAGGATCAGGAAGATGGTAATGCTTGCCATGCCGAGTAAAATAACTATGTTCTTTGTTTTACCAGACTGATTTAGAAGTATGATTTGCTGATCTTTCTTTACGGCTTCATACTTCAGCTGCATGTTGCTGGTTTGGCGCAGGCTTTTAATCAATTGGAGCGAATCACGCATGCTGCTTACCCGGTTAAGGCAGGCGAGTGCTTCTTTATAGTTTTGTGATAATATATAGCAATCATACATGGATTCATAAACCTCCATTTGGCGATAGGGTTCATTAATAGCCTGGCTGATATTTAAGGCTTGTTTTAAGTAACCGAGGCCTTTAGCCTGCTGCCCCATAAAATAATAGGCCTCGCCAAGCCAGCAATACGAGTAGGTTAACGAGCGTTGCTGATTGTATTTATTGGCCAGTATAATGGCTTTGGCTGTATAGTACAGCGTTTTATCGTAAAGCTTTTGGTCTTTATAAGTTTGTGCTATATTATTATAAAACCGGATACGCAGACGCTCATATTTTGGGCTTGATTCGGCCATTTTAAGCGCCTCGAACTGCATACCCAAACTCGTCAGGTCGTCTTGCGGGCGTTTTATTTTTAAATAATAGGTGTGGGTAAACATGGCTTTTAAGCCAAGCACCTCTATAATGGCGGTGGTATCATGGTTAGCGCGGGCAGCAGTAAGCCCCTGGTCGGCTTCTTTATTGGCTAAAACATAGTCGCCATTCTCTTTGTGCAGGTTTGCAATAATGCGGTATATCTGCGGCAGCGCTGCATTAATCTTCCATTTATCGGCATCCTGCAGCGTTTTAAGCGCAATTTGCATGGCCAGTGAATGATCGGCCGATTGCCAGTAATAAGTGGCCTTGTAAACCCCGGCATATACCAATGCCTTTTTATTACCTGTATTATTGCTTATCCGGGCTAGCTGTTCTGAAACTGATAGCAGGAGTTTTATATCAGAATTTTCAACTTTCCGGGCACGGGTAATAAGTTGTTCGATCTTTGCAGAATCGGAAGATGAAGTTTGTAAGCCCGAGTCGGGAGCATTTTTATATGGCCTGCAAGACGATACCACGACAATTAGCCATAATAAAGTAACGAGGTAATATGTATGACAGGGCTTATACATGCTTTCACCAGGGTGAAATAGTTGTGCGAAAATACGGTTTTATATAGTTGGACATGGTTACGCTTCTACAAAACAGACATATTAGTCGGTTTTACAAGATACTTAAAATTTGGCAATGTTGTTTTTTAACGCAAACAGTACCAGGCCTGTACGCGATTTAATATCGAATTTCTGAAATAGCGCCTCCCGGTAATTATCAATGGTATGCGGGCTCAGGAACATTTTATCAGCAATCTCTTTATACGTCAATTCAGAACAGCAATATTCCAGAAACCTGGTTTCATTGGCAGTTAGTTCAGTTGCAGGTTCTTTAGGCAGGGTATCATCCTGTATCGACCGTAATAGTTTTCCGGAAACGAGGTTATTCAGAAAGAAACCGTGCGTGGCAATGGTCTTAATGGCATATACCAGGTCTGATGCCTTCGATTCTTTGAGCACATAACCACCGGCACCGTTTTTCAGCATCTTGATAATCGGTTCATCCTCCTCAAACATACTTAAGGCCAGCACTCTTACACCCGGGTAGTTTTGTTTTATCCAGGCAGTGGTTTCGTAACCGTTCATTAATGGCATGGTAATGTCCATTAGTATTACCTGCGGCAGTGGCTGTCTGGATATTTTGTCCTGCAATTCCAGCCCGTTTGCGGCATCAAATAAAATTTCGATCTCTTTATATTCCGACAGCAGGCTGCCTATTCCTTGCCTGAATAAGGTATGATCATCAACAATAGCGATCTGTATTACCTGATCTTCCATATTTAATAGGGTACAATTATATTAATTTCGGTTCCAATATTAGGGGCTGCAATAATATCAACATCTCCATCAATAATCTGCACACGCTTGCGGATGTTAAATAGCCCCATGCCCCGTTTTTCTTTTAGTACTTCTTCGGCATTAAAACTTTTGCCGTTGTCTTTTATCACCAGGTTTAAACGTTTATCGTTTTGGGCGATGGTAACCTCGATAGCAGTGGCTGCAGCATGCTTTATCACGTTGTTAAGTACCTCCTGAAAGATACGGAACAAGATGATTTCTTTGTCAGACCGGCCTTCTTTGTTCGCATAATTACTGTTAAAGGTAATGGTATGCAGGCCTGCTGTTTCTAAATAATTCAATTCAAATTTAATAGCATCGGCTAATCCCATCCGGATAAGCTCCTGCCCGTAAATCAATCTCGAAAGCTGCCGCAGTTCTTTGATTGACCGTTTCGCCAGTTGACTAGCTGATTCTACTTTGGCAGCCACCCGCTCGGGTTCATCCAGTTTAATTGAACTCAGTGTAACTACGGTTAAGCTTAATAACTGGCCAATGTTATCGTGCAGGTTGCTGGCGATGGTTTGCATGGTTTGTTCCTGAACTTCCATCTGGCTTTTTAAAAGCTCATTTTCAAAGTCTTTCTTCAACTGTTCTTTCTCTTCCTTGTGCCTCTTTTTCCTCCGGTTATATAAATTGATGTATATAATGAGGGAAACCGGTGCGATAAGAAAAATGACAGATGTTAATCCGATAAGGAAGATGAAATCCTCTGACGATATCTGCATATAAATGAATATGACCAGTTTAAATATAAAACAACATTAAGAATATTAAAAACCACGTACCTGATGGAGTGGCTGATCATCGGTGCCCGGTCTTTAACCAAATAGCTGAAAAAGATATTGCTGGCCGTGCCGGCAAAATAAAAGCACAAAGTGCCGCTAACCCACCAAAAGGGTGCATATGCAGCAAGGTGCCTGAATTGGTCTTCGCGCAGTACCAGGTAATAATAATACACACTTGCCAAAACCAGCACTACAGATACTACGGTTGATGTTATAAAAACAAAGCCTGCGTAATGGTTGCTAAGCAACTCGGTAAAATAGGTGAACAAAAATATGATTATCCATGAACCGAATAGCTTAAAACGGTTATGATATGTTTTATAAAGATGATAAAAAAAGTAGCTTTCAACAAAGCACTCTATCACCAGAAAAACATTGTAAAGCATAAAGTTAGGCTGATGCAAAACTTTACGGATGTGTATGCCTGCAACCTCAACAAAACAGGTAATAAACATAAATAAGATAAGGGCCCGCCAGGCGGGGTCCTTATCTTTATATAAGCAAAGTAGCGCTGTTAAAAAGCAAATAAGCTCGGCTACCGTATTTACCGTTATGTATACAGGCATATAATTATTGTTGCAATAGCATTGCGCCTTGTGTATCACATTTTGCTGGCGGCGGGCATAGTTCGCCCTGGTTTTCTGGCGAGGCTGACATGATAACACCACTATGCTTAGCATCGATTACGGTTTTACCGTTGAGCAGTTTTGTTTCGTCTTTATAATAATCCATGTGTTTGTCTATTAACAGGCCAGCACCTTTACGGGTAGTAACCATTACAAGTGTACTATAGTTAGCATACTCTGGTTTAAAATATTTAGAGTCTTTTGGAGGTATCGAATCGTAAGTAGCCAGGTAGAAACGAATGCCATCGCCTCCTTTTATAGAATCTACCCTGTTTAGCAAGGCTTTTAATTGGTCTTTACTAAACCAAACACAGCGGGTATCTCCTAGCGCGCCTTTAAATTTGTGACTGCGTGGCTTAAATCTCGCAACCCATCGCTTGGCTGTGCTGGTATCTACTTTTCCTGTTAATGTAGGAGCGCCGGCGGATACTTCGGGTGTTGCGTCATGGTCTGTTTTAGATGGGTCACTGCAGGCACTTATCATAAGTACTGCCAGGGCAAGGAATGGGATCAGTTTAAGTGTTTTCATAATTGTGTGTTTTAAATTGGCTATGGAAATATAGATATTATATAACACATTGCCTGTACAAAGCAATAAATAAGTGCCCGCACGCCAAAGGGTGAAAACAGCTTTACAGTTTACAGTAAATTAGCTTATCGGCATGGCTAACACGATAATTATTTTACCCGTTCCCCGTCTTTTTACCACCCTGCAATAAAGGGCAAAACTACCCAGCCAAATACCCTTTAAGCTATCAGTCCCCGGTTTGTACTTCGCTCTACCTTAGCTTCACGGATCACCAATATCCCGACCCAATAAAAATACTTTAACACTTAAACACATCAAAAAAATGACACAGGAAGAAATCAGCAATCTGAAAGACAGTCATCAGTATGCTATCGCAACAGGCGACAGATTTAATTTCGAAAAAGGCGCAGGCGCTTTCCGCGGCGTACAAACAGTTGTTAACTTAGGCATTTTGGCTTCGCCTTTAGATCAGGGCACTATTAAGCCAACAGCGCCCGACAGCCCGGCCGTATTATCAGACATTGCAGCTTGCACCAGCGTGTATAACCGCGACGAGCTAACCCGCATCTCGGCCGAAGTAACCGGCTCTTATGGAGGTGCATCGGGCTCTGTTGCTGCTACGTATGTTAAAAACGTAAGTATCTCAGAAACCTCATCGAGCTATGTGGCTTTCTTCAGAAAATCATTTGGCCGCGTACATTTAAATACCGATGCCAAATTAGCGCCCGAAGCCATACAGTTGTTGCAAAGCAATGCCCTGCACTTTATACAGAAATATGGCAAAATGTATGTATCAGCCTACCGTTTATCGAGCCAGTTTTTTGGCGAAGTGAAAATTAACGCCTCAAGCATGTCCGATAAAACTAAGATTGATGCGGCTGTTGATGGCTCATATAAAAGTATTTTAAAAGTCAGCAGTACTTTCGAGAATGATCTGCAAAAGTCACAGGCCAAATACAACATGTCTGTAAGTGCAAAAGCAATGGGTACGCACGTGCCTGTTACCGGTGTGTCATCTGTAAAGGATATGGCTGACGTAGTTAAAAAGATCGAAGCAGAAGCGGATATCAACGCAGCTACCATTACCGAGGTTACTTTAAGCAGCTGGCTGCACCTGGCCGATTTTACCAAACATGTTAAAAGTGAAGATATAAAACTGTTTGACCCAACCGTTACGCCTGCACAGTTAAACTTATTTAGTGCTAATTACGAAAGCATTTTGTGGATGTCGACCTTTACCGAAGATAGCATCCGCAACCTGGATGGCAGGCTGGTAAGGCAATGGTATGTTACTGATAAGCCGCAAAGAGAAGATAAATTAAAAGATGCCAGAAGATTTGCCAATGAATGGGTTGATAAACTTTCGCGGGTTACTGAGGCCGACGTGGCATCAACTGATTATATTAAAAATTTGAGCAACACGATCAGATATTTCCAGGACGAGCGAATTATTCCGGCCTTAAAACTGCACCCTTTTACGTTTAAAATTGAGGCCAAGGTTTCGTCGGATTACGATAACTACCGCCCTGTAGAAACCCATAACAGAAACATACGTATTAATCCTTACGATAAGTTCTCTGTTATTGAAGATGTTTTTGATATTGATAACCATCACAGCAATTGCAGGCATTTCCACGGCCATCAGCACGATAAATATACCGATGGTGCACAAGGTAAAGAAGGTAGCATTATCAGGCCTACGCTTACTTTCAATACCTGGTGGGACCGTACCTGTGGTTCAACAGGATGGTCGAACACGGTTAACTTTAACAGTGGCCTTAGTGGCGAATGCCAGCTTAATTACAGCGATACCGTAAGGGTTGATATTAAATGGAGCGTTGTTTTTGCCCAGCTCAGAGAACTGCCTTCCGGCAACGAAGACAACGTAATGGAATTAGCTTACGCTTACTAATCAATTAATACCCCGCAGGAAAACGGTTTAAACCTAAATTTTTTTTATCCGCTCCTGTATACTTGTATGTGAAAGTCCCCGGTGCAAACCGGGGACTTTGTTTTATAAAACTAAGACATCAATACGTGCTGTAAATCAGCCGGAAAATTATATTTTTAAGGCATGGAGCAAATAACCCTCAGCAAATCGCAATTAATCAGGTCGCGCGTTAAAGGCGTAGTAGGCGGTTCGATAGGTAATTTGGTTGAGTGGTATGATTGGTATGCCTATTCGGTATTTGCGTTGTATTTTGGCGGGGCTTTCTTCCCCAAGGATAGCGAAACTGCACAATTGCTTAACACCGCCGGTATATTTGCCATCGGTTTTTTAATGCGGCCAATAGGCGGCTGGATAATGGGTACCTACGCCGATAGAAAAGGGCGAAAGGCTGCACTCACCTTATCAGTGCTGTTAATGAGTGCCGGCTCTTTAATGATTATGCTGGTACCGGGGTATAAATACATTGGCATTGCTGCACCCATTATATTGGTTTTAGCACGTATGCTGCAGGGTTTAAGTATTGGGGGCGAGTACGGCACTGCGGCTACTTATCTCAGTGAAATTGCACCCAAAAAGCATCGTGGTTTTTACTCTAGTTTTCAATATGTAACCTCATGTATGGGGCAACTGATTGCGCTCACTATATTACTGGTGCTGCAACGTTTTTTGTTGACCAAAGAACAGCTGGGCGACTGGGGCTGGCGGATTCCTTTCGGACTAGGCGCTGTGCTGTCGGTTTCGGCTATTTACCTGCGCCGAAATTTAACAGAAACCGACTCATTCAAGAACGAAAAGGTGGCAACATCGCGCAAGGGTTCCCTGAAAGAATTGTTGAAGTATAAGAAAGAAGTATTACTTATCATCGGCTTTACCATCGGCACAACGGTGGCCTTTTATACGTTTACCACCTATATTCAAAAGTTCCTGGTTAATTCGGCAGGCTTTTCTAAAAACGATTCGACTACCATCACCATGATCGCCCTGTTTATTTTTATGATTGCACACCCCATTGCAGGCGTAATTAGTGACAAAGTTGGGCGAAAAAAGATCATGATTATTTACGGTGTTGTAAGCATGCTGACCACTTATCCGATCATGACAGCGCTTGGTAAAACGCATGATTTTGGGGTAGCTGTATTGCTTATTACGCTTGCTTTGGTAATTCTGAGCCTTTGTACATCTATCTCAGCTATAATAAAGGCCGAATTGTTCCCTGCTAATATACGCTCGTTAGGCGTAAGCTTTCCGTACGCACTGGCGGTGGCCATATTTGGCGGTACTGCCGAATCTGTGGCATTGGGCTTTAAACAGGCTGGCCATGCTAATTATTTCTTCTGGTATATTACGGCTTGTTCAATTGTATCACTCATCGTAAGCTTTAATTTACCCAATATGGACAGGCACTCTAAAATGGATGAAGATTTAAAATGATTTCATAAATTTAGGTCGACATAAAAACCAATTATGAAAATCACGATCATTTCTATCCCTGTCACCGATCAATCGCGTGCCAAAGAATTTTATATGAATTTTGGCTTTCAATTGCTTATTGATGCCCCCATGGGTGGCGATCAACGCTGGATACAATTAACCTTACCCGGGGCAGAAACCACCATTGCACTGGTTACCTGGTTCGAAGATATGCCCGCCGGTAGTGTTAGAGGAATGGTAATAACGGTAGACAGTATTGAAGATAAAATAAAAGAGCTTAATGGTAAAGGCATTGAAGTAGAGCCTATCGAAAAAACACCATGGGGCAGGTTTGCAGCAGTTAAAGATCCTGATGGTAATAGGTTAAGTTTGCACCAGGAGCACTAAAAGTATTCTCATCTTTTGTCATTCAGAACGTAGTGAAGAATCTTCTGCGACATGATTGATATTCAACTTTTGTGTATCAGACTTTTATATAGAAGAAGATTCTTCGCTATCGCTCTGAATGACAAGTAAAAGATTTTCAATAAAAAAAAGGACAGATGCTCTCACCCATCTGTCCCTCACATTCACATTAATTAACTAAGCTAAAACCTCAATTATTGATTAGTAATAGTTAGATCTTTCCATTCGCCATCCGAGCCATTGCCCACCCAGAAACCAATCCGGGTGCCACTCAGTTTGGCGAGTTGCTGCACTATTAGTGCAGCTTTATTGTTATGATTTACATAAACGCTGATTGTTACACCCCGTACCACAATTTTTACATGGAACCAATTATTGGGATCGGGAGCGGGCTCAAGTGGCTGTTCGTATTTATTCGGAAACTTTTCGCGCAGCACCGGCCAGTCGTAATCGGGTAGGCTGATGTATTGCACGGCGTGCGATTTTCGAGCAGCGTCATCAGCCTTAAAATTAAACGGACGGAAGTAAATGGCATCGTAAGTATGCTCATCAGTGGCATGGAACGCCATACCCACAAAACTTTGCTGTAATACATCTTTGCCTTTCACATCAAACTCTATAGTGCCATTGGTGAAATTATAATCGTTTAGCCAGGCAATGCCGGCATCATCCTTCCCATCCAAATGCATAACAGGTTCGGTGCTCTTAAGTACTCCGCCGTTCCGGTTATAAATGCTGATCTTTTTCTCAGCACCCAGTTTCAAAAGATCAACTTTGCCCGTGGTTTGCGCCGAAACCGATAATGAGATCAGGCAAAGAAGTAATATATATTGAATTCTAATGTTCATAGATATTGTTATTACTCAAAACTCGCAACTCAAAACTCGGACTTAATCCTCACTCGCTTCTTAAACTTTTAACCGGATTAGCCAATGCTGCTTTAATCAACTGAAAGCTAACAGTAGCCAGTGCAATAAATACTGCCATGCCGCCGGATAGTGCAAATATATCCCAGCGGATATGGATGCGGTAAGTATAGTCCTGCAGCCATTTCTGCATCAGGTACCAGGTAATGGGCGATGCTATTACAAAGCCGATTACAATGAGCATGATAAACTCTTTAGAGAACAGTAACACGATACCAGATACCGAAGCGCCCAATACTTTGCGAATGCCCA
Organism: Sphingobacteriaceae bacterium; assembly: GCA_903644075.1. GTDB lineage: Bacteria > Bacteroidota > Bacteroidia > Sphingobacteriales > Sphingobacteriaceae > Mucilaginibacter. The sequence continues at coordinate 9,424 of CAHJXH010000135.1, forward strand.
CTTCTTTAATGCGCTGCACTGCCATAAACGAAGCCAGGCCATATAAACCAAGGCAGCTTAATAATATAGCAACCGCTGCAAACCATGTGTAAATACTGGCCAGTTGGTTTTCCTGTTTGTAAAACTGGGCCATTTGCTCATCAACAAAATGATATTCGAAAGTGTAATCGGGATATACCTCGCCCCAAACTTTTTCTAAAGCAGGCAGGGTAGTGGCAATATTATTTGCCGATAGTTTAATATTGGTCAAATGATACCCGAATTTAGGTTTCATGGTGGTCATCATCATGGGTGCAGTTTCATTTTTAAACGAGCGGTTGTGGTAGTTTTTCAGTACACCGACTATAATACCCTTGGCATGTTCGCCCAACTTTATTTCTTTGTTTAATATCCTCTGCGGATCGCGGATGCCCAGTTTTTGCACTAAAGCCTCGTTAATCAAAAACTCCTTAATACTATCAGAAGGCATTATATTTCTGCCTGCAACCAATTTAAGTTGATAGGTGTCGAGGTATTGGTTATCTATTAATTTAAATATCGAATAGAAATCGGTTTGCTTTATAGCATGATCAAAATTAAACACCCCCCAACTGGTATTCTCATCGGCAGGCAAATCCGAGCTGATACTTATTTTCTCAACCCCTTTTAAAGCGGTTACTTTCTGCTTTAAGTAAGTTAATTTACTTACCGAAGCGCTATCATTCGGGAAGGGGACATTTACAATGGCATCTTTAGCAAAACCCATGCTGGTATTAGTAAAGTAATGCATCTGCTTAACAATAATAAGCGTGCAGATAATTAGCCCCTGCGCAATAATAAACTGAAATACCACCAGGCCACGGCGCAGCGAAATGCCTTTTGCTGTTTTAACTGCCAGTTTACTTTTTAGCGCGTTAATAGGGTTAAAGCCGGATAAAACGATAGATGGATAGAAACCCGCAATCAGCGTTACACAAACAGTTGCTGCCACTAAAAAAGCCGCCACTTTAAATTGTAGTAACAAACCTGCTGTTAAAGGTAATTCTAAAACCCGACCAATAAACGGTATAGTAATTACACTGATGCCTAATGATACCGCCACGGAAGCCAGTACAATAACCAAAGTTTCTGTCAGAAACTGAATTTGCAGTTGACCACGATTACCGCCCAATACCTTGCGGATACCCACTTCTTTAGCCCGGTTCACGGCCTGTGCCGTTGCCAGGTTAATAAAGTTTACACAAGCTATTATAAGAATGAACGAAGCAATAAGCCACAGCATCTGGATCATTTGCGGGCTGATTGATTTACCCGAATAGTTGCTGGATTGGGTATCCAAATGCACATCTTTCAAGGGTTGTGCTATCTCGCTATCGGTAACGCCATCGGTATGGTTCTTTTTAACCAGGGTACGCAGGCGTGCTGTAAGGTAAGCTTCCGTTACGTTAGGCGGCAGCAAAACATAGCAACCAAAATTGGTGCTGGTGCTGTTCCAGTCTTTCGATTTTTGGTAATTGGCCGTATAGCCTGTACCTACCGAGAAAACTACTTTAAACTGAAAGTCAGAGTTTTTAGGGATAGGTGCGAGTATGCCGGTTATTTTCGCCACATCGGTATTGTTCCACTTAATGGTTTTACCCATGGCGTTTTGCCAGCTGCCGAAATATTTTTCGGCTGTTTCCTGGCTGAGTATGGCTGTATTGGGGTCTTTCAAAGAGGCCGTTGTACCAGTCACCAACGGAAAATCAAATATGTTGAAGAACGAGGGCGTGGTGGCAAATATGCCGCTGGTTTCTTTAAACTTTTTATCAGTTTGCCCGGCAGCGTTCAACACCTGGATCTGGTCGTCGAAATTATTAAAGACCGGGGCTATTTCTTTTACCGAAGGCAGCTCAATGCGCAAACCTTGAGGCACAGGGGCCGAAATGCCAGAACCATAAAAAACATCCTTGGTATCAGCATGATGATACTCGGTTAACAGGCGATAGATTCGGTCCTTCTTTGTATGGAAATTATCGAAACTTAAATGAAACTGTATCAGCACAAAAATGAGCAAACAAACTGCAATCCCCGAACCCAAACCGATAATATTGATTAGCGTATATGACTTTTGACGGGTGATGTTTCGCCAGGCGGTTTTAAAGAAATTTGGTAGCATACTTTGTGATTTAAATGGTTTGCACTCTGATACACTATTAATCGCAAGCCTAATGCCAGTACTAAAAACACCGTTTATACACTTGCTTAAGTACTTCTGCTTTTACAGGTGTACGAAAACGGACGGTTCTACGTACGCTTTCGTACATTGTGTGTTATTCGTTTCTTAAACTTTTGTTGGATTGGCTATCGCAGGCTGCCATTTTCCATACCGGGCATGGTGATGCGAACAAAATTATTTTGTGGCTTACCCAGACCAGATAAAGGCATAGCGGTAGTACTATTAGGCAATAGCGCTAACTTTGAGCATGCAGCCATCGAGATATTGAAAATCTGCATTGGTGATACCTATTCGCTGCTACGCCGGCTGAGTTATTATGATGGCGGCAAGTAGTTAATTAATTTGCCTGCCATAAACCACACCAGTGCTGCCAATAATGCAAGGGGCCGATGTAAAGGTATTGCCCGGCATAGGGAAGGTCCATTTAGTTGCACCTGTGCCTGCATTTAAAGCATACAGATTGCCGGTACCGCCGCCTACAAATACGTAGCCCTCGGCAAGGGTAGAGGTGGTATTGCTGTTGGGGTAGATAAGCGATTTCCAAAGCACGCTGCCATTTTTGGCATTTAAGGCATACATATAGCTATCAAAACAAGTGGTGTAAACTGAATTGCCAGACACGATAGGGCTGCTGTAAAACCCTTTATGCTCCAGCGCTTTCCAAATAATTGCACCGGTGTAGGCATCAACAGCATACATGCTGCCCAGGGCTGTACTTGTGGTATCCATACTTTGGGCTGTGCCAAAATAAACCACGCCGCCTGTTACAAAAGGATGTGTAAAGCCGGCCGAAATACCATCGGTTCCCAATTTCCATTTTACTTGTCCGTTAGTTGGGCTTAGGGCGTACATGTTATTATCATCACTGCCAATGTATAAGACGTTATTGGCAATTGTTGGGCTCGAGCCAGCTACTGCACCCCCTGTTTTAAATATTCTTGCAGAAGTTGCTTTGCTTAAATTAATGGCATACACACTGCCTGTAGAGCTACTGATATAGGCAATGCCGTTTACTATACTTGCTGTAGTGTTCAAATCATCGGGTTCGGTAATATCTAACTTTACAGCGCCTGTTACAGCGTCGAGCCCCCTGAAATGGTGATCGTAACTACCGAAATAAACGATGCCGTTATCATAAGCAGGCGCAGCTTTAATTTTATTACCGGTGTCAAAAGTCCAGTTTATCTTACCGCTTGCTGCATCAAAAGCATAAAGGGTATTATCTGCCGCGGCATAAACGGTGTTGTTATAATAGATGGGGCTCGAGTAGCAGAAGTTTTTCTGATCGCTATAGCTCCATATCTTCTGACCGTCGACAGCATCTATGGCGTAAAATACCTTATTGTTACTACCTGCAAAAACAATGTTTTTAAGCGGGCTTAGTTTCACCAAAACGGTATAGGTTTTTGTGGTGCCATCTTCGGCCCTTAGTACATATTTAACAGGCTTGGTAAAGTTTTGAACTGTTTCAGTGGCAGGTGTTATTGCCCTT
>CAHJXH010000136.1 GCA_903644075.1 Sphingobacteriaceae bacterium
CAGGATACAAAATTGAAAACGTACCCGCCGCAGGTACACCAAAGGGAACCAACCGTCAATTAATTGCCGATACCATGGCAAAACCTATATGGGCAAGGTATTATGAAATAGGTACCAATAAGCCTTTCTTTAGCGATAGGGACGGCGTTAAAAAATATACAATTGCAGAAATTGGCTATGAGCGGCGCAATGGCTATGCCTGGTATGGTGACTGGCCACAACAATTGTTGGAGACAGATTATCCTGCCTGGATGAAAAAACGGGAAAAATAGTAAGTAGGCTATCTTATCGATAATGTAATTTTACAGCCGAATAAATTACTTTTCAAGATATAACAATCCACCTCTCTATCAAACAATGCAAGGCGTTTAAGCCGTTTACATTGTACCCGCTGTTGTTTCTCTCCGTCGTGATAGGGTAGGTTAAACCGCCCTTTCGAATTGGTACTAAAGAATTTGGCAGCATCGTCAAAGTACTTGGTATCTGTGGTCAAAAATTCAACAATCGTCCCAAAAGATGTAATGAGTATATCAGTTACCGGGAATGTTTCTTCGTTTGATAACTGAAAATACCGAAAGCTATAGTTGTTATGCTTTATGTTTTCGTAACAACGGTCTGCCAGATCGTATTCAGAAATCTGCTTTTTAATTAGGAGCGTTTTAAGGAAACTGTTTTCGCATACCAGGTTAAAAAAATGAGGGAGAACTTGCTGCTGTAAAGACGGCAAATTTAATTGGGCGATTTGTGTTAGCTGCATGGCAAAAACAATTAATTAAGCGTCACAAACTTAGTGCGAAGGAAATCTACAAAGGTTCAATATTTGGTTTAATGGGTTTAAAATATAGGCCAATTAATAATAACTCAACAATCGATTGCATTTGCTGAATTGCCACAAAAATTGCATATTTACTTTATAAAGCCCCCGCTTTAATTTAACCAATTATGAATAGCTTTCGTGGCATAGCGAAATATTGTTTTTTAGCACTGTTTCTGCTGCCTTTAAATTTATATAGCCAGCCGAAATGTAAAATAGAGCATTACTCTACCGAGGATGGTTTATCGCACAACGCCATTACCTGTATTTTAAAAGATCATGAGGGTTTTATGTGGTTTGGCACCTGGGATGGGCTAAACAGGTATGATGGTCACCGCTTTGTGTCCTTCAAATCGTCGGTAGGCGATATGTCCGATCTGAAAAATAACCGCATCGACCAAATTTCCGAAGACGGCGGTAATGTGCTTTGGCTTAAATCATATGACGGTATTTACCGTTTTGATAAACAGGCAGAGCAATTTATGCCGCTGAGTAAATCCCTTTCGAAAAAATTGAATGAGAAAGCCAAGTTTGAGAATATCCTGTCTGCCACTCAGCATACACTTTGGTTAAAAACCTTTAATTACGGCCTGGTATATTTTCCCCACGCAGATGTGTCGCTGAAGGATTATATTACTTATAATACCGGGCAAAAAGGCGCTTTCAAATTACCGTCTGATACTGTTACTTTTTTCCATGCCGACAAAAATGGATTAGTATGGATAGGTACTAAAAAAGGACTGGTTTGTCTGAAAAAGGACTCTGAAGGACGATATAGCCGTATTAATTTATCGGGCAGCACTTTGCCAAATGTTGAATTTAATGCAGTTGCAGAAAATAATGAAAGCCTGTTTTTTACTACGGCAAGCGGTGCGTTGGTTACGTATGTAAAAAACCTTCAGCGTATTAATATAAGGCAAATTACCGGTGCTTCTCTGAATGGGCTATGTTTATCAAAAAAAGGCGATGCCCTTTATGCAAGCTCTGGCAAAGGCGAGTTATTTGCTATTACGTTGAACGATTTAAGTATTAATAAATGGCAATATGACGTATCTGCACCGCTGCATACTTTATTTGAGGACAGGACAGGTGCAGTTTGGATTGAACCCGAAAAGAAGGGGGTTATCCGCTTCGACCCAATACAAAAATCATTTACGTTTTTTGCTCAAAAAAATGATGCGGCCTACAATTCTAACGGCAATCATTTTACCGTGTTTGAAGATAATAAAGGTGTGTTATGGGTTAATATGAAGGGGGGCGGTTTTGGATACTACGATACATCAACCAAACGGGTGGAGCCTTTTTATAACGGACAGGACCTGGCAACGCATCGTTTTTCTAATATCGTAACCTGGTCTTATTATGACCCTGCCGGCATTTTGTGGTTTAGTACTGATGAACGTGGAATTAACAAAGTGGTGTTTCAGGCCAATGATTTCGATCAGCATTTATTGGTTCCCCAAAGTTTATTAAGGTCCGATAACGAAGTAAGAGGTGTTTTCAACGACCGGAAAAACCGTTTATGGCTAGGGCTTAAAAGCAGCAAGTTGTATGTGATTGACCAGGGCAAACAGTTAAACAATACTTTTATAAACGAACCGGCAGAAGGATTTGGCCTGGTATATACTATAATGCAGGACTCGAAAGGCAGTATATGGCTGGGTACCAAATCAAACGGTTTATTTAAAGCCGACCCGGTAAATAAGGAGGAAACTAAATATAAGCTTACTCATTTTCTGCATGATAAAAACGATGCCAATAGCATAAGCAGCAATGAGATTTATTCATTACTGGAAGACAGCAAGGGTAGGCTCTGGGCAGGAAGTTTTGAAAGCGGGTTAAACCTGATCAATCAGGAAAATGGCAGAGTTCAGTTTGAGCATAACAGTCCGGCGTTCGCAAATTATCCTAAATCCGGGTTCGATAAGGTAAGGCACCTGTCTGCCGATAAAGATGGAAACCTTTGGGTTGCTACCACAGATGGTCTGCTTGTTATTGATCTTAATCACGGCAGCCCGTATCGCATTTTTAAATACCGCAAAATTCCGGGAGATGCCCAAAGTCTTGGCAATAACGATGTACAGTTTATTTACCGGGATGCCAAAAATACCATGTGGCTGGCAACAGCAGGAGGTGGGTTAGAGCAAGCCATTATTTCTGGTGGGATAAATAGCGTTAAGTTTAAAAGCTATACTGTTAAAGATGGCCTGCCAAATGATTGCCTGTTAAGTTGCGTGGAAGATAAACGCGGTTATTTATGGATTGCCACCCAAAAAGGATTGGCGCGGTTAGATCCGCAACGACAAAAGTTTAAAAACTTTGATTCGGGTGATGGCTTGCCTACAGGAGATTTTTCGGAGGCTGCAGCATTACGTTTGCCAGATGGTAAACTGGTTTTTGGATCTGTAAAAGGTTATTTGCTGTTTAACCCTGGGCATATTGTTAATCAGCGCATCCGCTCTAATCTGGTATTTACCAATTTGCAGGTTAATAATGAAGATGTTAAGCTGAACGCGCCGGATAAACTACTCAATTTCAACATCAATAATGCCTCGAAACTGGTACTGCACCATAATCAAAACATCATCAGCATTGATTATACCATGCTCGATTATCGTTCGAACAATAAACAATCATACGCTTACCGGTTAATGGGGTTCGATACCGTATGGCATAATAACCAGGATCAAAAGAGGGCCACCTATACAGCCTTGCCGGCGGGTAATTACGTTTTCGAGGTGCAATGCCTTAACAATGATCTTTATATCAATACACCGGTAAATAGTTTGGCTATTACAATTTTACCGGCACCTTGGCGTACGTGGTGGGCTTACCTTATATATGCCATCATTGCTATCGTCATTATAGAATGCATCAGAAGGGTGGCTTTAACCGTGTTAAAACTGCGGCACCGCATAGCGGTTGAACATAAGCTGGCTGAGTTAAAGATGAGTTTCTTCACTAATGTTTCGCATGAATTACGTACGCCATTAACGTTGATTATTAACCCGATAGAGCAAATATTTAAGAAAGAAAACTTATCGGCAGAGGGTAGGCAGGATATTGATGTGGTACGAAAAAATGCGAACCGCATGATTAGGTTTATTAACCAATTGCTGGAGTTAAGAAAAACCGAAAGCGGTAAGGCAAATTTGCGGGTTTCGCAGGTAGAGCTCATTGCTTTGGTTAAAAACGTTGGTGAGTACTTTATTGAAACCGCAAGAGAGAAATCAATTAAGCTTCAAATCGATGCTGAAGCTAACTTTTTAAATGCCTGGGTTGATGCCGAAAAACTGGATACGATATTGTATAATGTTTTGGCTAACGCCTTTAAGTTTTCGCCTAGCGATACAACTATCAAGATCGGTATATGCGAACTTAAGGCATCGGGCAAGATCCAGATCCAGGTTACTGACCAGGGACCGGGAGTGGATAAAAACAAGTTGAAGGATATATTTGAATTATATTATGAAGGCGGAAATACAGACCGCAACATAAAAGGAACCGGCATTGGCCTGGCGCTTTCTAAAGAACTGATGAAATTGCAGCATGGCGATATTGTGGCAACTAACAACCCGGCGGGAGGCCTCACAATCACGATTATCCTGAATACAGGCAAGGCGCATTTTGCGGGTACAGATATAGTTTTTGCAGAAGAACCCGTGGTGCCTGCCGGAGTAGAAATGGCGATTCAACAATTGTTTTTATCGGAGAATAATTCATCCGATATAGAAACAACTGTTGTTAAAGAAGGTCCATTAGTTTTATTGGTAGAGGATAATGCCGATTTGCGTAACTTCTTAAAAAGGCAACTCAACGAAATTTACAGGGTTGAGACAGCTTGCGATGGAGAAGACGGCTTGGAGAAGGCACTAAAACTATTGCCGGATCTGGTGATCAGCGACGTAATGATGCCAAAGATGAATGGCATTCAATTACTCGATCAGCTCAAACATCATGTTAATACCAGCCATATCCCCGTTATTTTGTTAACCGCCAAGTTCTCGGTAGAAAACCAGATCGAGGGACTGAAGTATGGTGCCGATTATTATATCACAAAACCGTTCCACAATGATTTCCTTTTTGAGGCTGTTAAAAATCTTCTTGATCAACGCAGAAAGCTATTTGAACATTTTGTGCAAGACGGTAAAAAGAGGATTGAACTAAAGCCAAGTGAAATTAACATTACTTCAAAGGACGAAGAGTTTTTGAAAGATGTGATACGGATTGTAGAAGAAGGCATGCCCGATACCGAATTTAATATTGATGACGTTGCTGAAAAAATCGGAATGGCCAGAAGCACATTCTTCAAGAAATTTAAAAGCCTTACCGATCAGGCACCTGTAGAGTTTGTGCGCGATATGCGCTTGCAGCGTGCCCGGCAATATCTGGATGCAGGCGAAACCAATATTGCCATAATTGCCTATACCGTAGGTTTTAATAATGCGAAGTATTTTAGTACCTGTTTCAGGGAAAAATACAAAACCACGCCTTCGGAATACTTGAAGAGCCGATCCATGGCTTCGAAGCAGTGATCGTTTCAAATCAAGTTTGATCATTTCATAATAGCCGGTTATGCATTTTTAATTGCTTAACCGGCTGTTTAATTATACTATACGCTGTGTAGCAACTTTGATACTTAAAACGCGCCAATTTGCCTGTTTAAAGCAGAAATTAAACTTATTAAACCATTTTTTAAACCTCGTTTTTGACCCCGAATTATAGGTTTGTTGAATCATGGACAGAATTACGATTGCTAGTCCAGTGATTGAGAAAAGACCAATTATAATATCACATATGCAATTATTAAAAAATCTGAAGGCTGCGTTCCTTTTAACTGCCCTTTATGGTACAGCTATTGCGCAGGCCCCGGTTTATTCGTGGACAAACCTCCCGCAGGTTAAACTGCCTACCTTTAAAGCTGATACGTTTAACATTGTAAAATATGGCGCAAAAGCAGATGGTACAACCTTAAATACCGAAAGCATTACTAGAGCAATTACCGATTGCAACAGCAAAGGCGGTGGTATAGTGCTTATACCGCCGGGCCTTTGGGCAACAGGGCCTATCGAGCTTAAAAGTAATGTTAACCTGTATATAAGCCGCGCTGCCCTGTTAAAATTTACCGACGATAAAAGTAAATATGCCTTAACTATTGGTGAGTATGAAGGCCGCCGTGCGGTGCGTAATCAATCGCCAATATCGGGTAAAGATTTAACTAACATAGCAATTACCGGCGAAGGAATTATTGACGGGCACGGTGATGTGTGGCGTGCCATGAATAAGGATGCTGTAACAGACTCTGAGTGGAAACAATTGCAAGCATCGGGTGGTGAATTGAGTCCCGATGGGCGTACCTGGTATCCATCGCAGAGTTATGCTAAAGGGGCACAGGCTAAGAATGCAGGTGCAGATCAAGGTAAGGGAGTATCAGACTCGCAGGAAATGAAGGATTTTTTTCGTCCCAATTTATTGGTGTTAACTAATTGCAAAAATGTACTGTTGGCTGGTACAACATTCCAAAATTCGCCTGCCTGGTGCCTGCATACAATATTATGCGAAAACCTGACTTTGAACGGTGTGCGCATACGCAATTTACCCAACGCGCAAAATGGTGATGGCGTAGATATCGAATCATGCACTTATGTTAAAGTAGAGAACTGTACGGTTGATGCAGGCGATGATGGCATCTGCATTAAATCGGGCAAGGACGAAGAAGGCCGTCAGCGCGGTAAACCTACAGCTTATGTTGTAGTACACAATAATGTAGTTTACCGGGCGCATGGCGGTTTTGTGATAGGCAGCGAAATGTCGGGCGGGGCGCATGATATTTTTGTGAGCGATTGTACCTTCATTGGCACCGATAACGGCCTGCGGTTTAAAACGGTTCGTGGTAGGGGCGGCGTGGTCGAAAATATATTTATCAAAAACATCAGCATGTCGCAGATACGCGGGGAGGCTATACTTTTCGATATGTATTATTTCACCAAAGCACCAACACTGGCGCAAACCAACGGCGTGGTCGAAATCCCGGCAGTTGATAGTGGTACGCCAAGCTTCCGGAAGTTTTATATATCCAATTTAGTTTGTGATGGCGCAAACCGTGCAATGCTGATCAGAGGTTTACCCGAGATGAGCATCAGGGATATTTATCTTGAAAATGTGTCCATCAAATCTCAAATAGGTGCCGATATTATTGAGGCAGCAAATATTTCCTTGAAAAATGTAATGCTGGAGTGCGCAAAGAATAGCCCGGTGATCAATATAGAAAACAGTCACGGTATTACACTCGAACATGTTCGGTCTAAAAACGTTCCCGACCTTTTTATCAGTGTAAACGGTAATCGCTCAAAGCAGATCAAATTGATTGATTCCAATTTATCGGATGCCAAAACCCCAACGGAGTTTAAATATGGTGCAGAAAAATCGGACCTGGTTATTTCTAAATAATATGTTTAAATCAATTAAGGTAATAGCTATTATATTTTCGCTGTTTACAGTAAACCTGGTAAAAGCGCAAACTACCCAATATCTTAAATCGTTCACTGTAGCCCTGGATGGGAGCGGCGATTACCGTACCATTCAGGAGGCTATTAATGCGGTAAGGGACCTCTCGCAGCAACAGGTAACCATTCACATTAAAAAAGGTATTTACCACGAGAAGGTGGTTGTTCCGCAATGGAAATCGAATATTTATTTGCTGGGCGATGATCCTGCAGAAACTATTATCACCAATAATGATTATTCGGGAAAAGTAATCCCGACGGGTAAAGATGCTTTTGGAAAGGACAAGTTTTCGACCTATACCTCTTACACATTACTGGTAGAGGGTAACAATTTTAAGGCTGAGAATTTGACGATAGAAAATACCTCTGGCCGTGTTGGTCAGGCCGTTGCCTTACATGTAGAGGCAGACAAATGTACTTTCATAAACTGCCGTCTCTTGGGCAATCAGGATACTTTGTACGCTACCAATGATACCAGCAGGCAGCTCTACCAAAACTGTTATATTGAGGGCACTACCGATTTTATATTTGGTGCTGCCACGGCCGTATTTGAGAACTGTACACTTAAAAGCTTAACCAATTCTTATATCACAGCTGCGTCTACAACATCGAAGCAAAAGTTTGGCTATGTATTTTTCAACTGCAGGCTAATTGCAGATTCGGGTGTAAAAAAGGTATTTCTTGGCAGGCCATGGCGGCCCAACGCCAAAGTAGTATATATCAACTGCGAAATGGGCGCACATATATTACCCGAAGGCTGGAACAATTGGGGAAATATGGCGAACGAAAAAACGGTATTTTACGGAGAATACAACAGTAAAGGTGCAGGCTCTACAGCTGATAATCGTGTCAAATGGTCGAAACAATTAAGCGCGAAGGAATTAAAAGACTATACAATAAAAAACATATTTTCGGGTAGTGATGACTGGGAGCCAAACGCTCAATCGCAACCCTGAAAAAACCAATTAGGCTACATGAATAAGATTTTAACAGCGATGCTTTTTATAGGCTTTGTTCCGCGTGCTATCGCGCAGCAAAAGCAACAGTCTGCCGGTTACGTTTCAAAGGTTTGGGTTGCAGATCAGGGGAATGGTACGTACAAAAACCCGGTTTTAAATGCAGACTATTCAGACCCTGATGCTATCCGCGTTGGCGATGATTTTTATCTCACATCCTCAAGTTTCGAAGATATCCCAGGCTTGCCAATCCTTCATTCTAAAGATCTGGTGAACTGGACAATCATTGGCCATGCCTTGCTTAAACAACCTCCGTTTGATCATTTTGATGTTCCGCATCATGGTGATGGCGTATGGGCACCGGCCATCCGCTTCCATAATGGCGAGTTCTATATTTATTATCCAGATCCTGACTATGGGATCTATCTCATAAAAGCCAAAAATCCGGCAGGTCCATGGTCGACACCCATAAAAGTAGTTGATGGTAAAGGACTAATTGACCCATGCCCGCTTTGGGATGATGACGACAATGTTTACCTGGTGCACGCCTTTGCAGGTAGCAGGGCAGGTATTAAAAGCGTTATTGCTGTAAAGCAACTAAATACGGAAGGGACAAAAGCAATTACCGAAGGTGTAATGGTGTATGACGGCCATGAGAAAGATATAACCATTGAAGGGCCTAAGTTTTATAAACGTAATGGTTACTACTACATTTTTGCCCCGGCAGGTGGTGTACCAACGGGTTGGCAGTTGGTACTTCGGTCTAAAAATGTTTATGGTCCGTATGAACGTCGGGTGGTGATGGATCAGGGTAAATCTGCAACCAACGGCCCGCATCAGGGTGCCTGGGTTAATACACAAACGGGCGAAGATTGGTTCCTGCATTTTCAGGATAAGGGAGCTTATGGCCGGGTAGTACATTTGCAGCCTATGAAATGGGTTGATAACTGGCCGGTGATAGGTGTTGATTTGGATAAAGATGGTAAGGGAGAACCTGTATCGATTTACAAAAAACCTAACGTAGGTAAAAGTTATCCCATTGAAACCCCTGCCGAAAGTGATGAATTTAACGGTCCAAAACTGGGCTTACAATGGCAGTGGCAATCAAACCCGAAAGAATCCTGGTATTTTATGAACCCGGCTAAAGGCACGCTCAGGTTATATTCCGATCGTTTATCGGCCGATGCGCATAACCTTTGGCAAGCGGGGAATGTGCTGCTGCAAAAGTTTCCTGCCGATGAATTTACTGTGACGACTAAGGTTTCTTTCACACCCAACCAGAAACTGGAGAATGAGAAAGCCGGGTTAACCATCATGGGGCTTAGCTATGCAAACATTGCTATAAAGAGCAAAAAGGATGGCTTATATCTTGTTTACACTACGTGCAAGGATGCCGAAAAAGGAAATGCGGAGGATGAGAAGGTAATCAGCAAGCTGGAATCAGGAACTACGTACTTACGTGTCAACATTAAAAATGATGCGAAGTGCCAGTTTAGTTACAGTACTGATGGTACGAATTTCACTAATGCAGGCGATGAATTTGAAGCAAGAGAAGGCCGTTGGATTGGTGCTAAAGTTGGCCTGTTCTGTACGCGAGAATCGCAAAGCAATGATTCGGGCTTTGCAGATTTTGACTGGTTTCGTGTAACTAAGTAGTCCTTTAAAATTATCTAAACTAATTATCAAATTACATAAATATCTATAATGAGAAAGTCAGCCATTGTTCTTTTTGTTGTTTGTGTTTTCGGCATATTCGGTTTTTCTGTCATCAAGAAAGAGAAAATATACGCCTATAAATTTCAGGACCCATCACTAAGTATTGATGAACGTGTGAACGACCTGATCTCTAAAATGACGCTGGATGAAAAAGTTGGCCAAATGCTTAACTCGGCACCTGCAATTGAACGATTAGGCGTGCCTGCTTACAACTGGTGGAACGAATGCCTGCATGGCGTTGCACGTACACCTTTTAAAGTAACCGTATACCCGCAGGCCATTGCCATGGCTGCAACCTGGGATAAAAACTCCATACACGCGATGGCCGATTATACCGCCGAAGAGGGAAGGGCTATTTATAACGAGAGCATTAAAAATGATAAGCACGGCATTTATTTAGGCCTTACTTACTGGACACCCAACATTAATATTTTCCGCGACCCACGCTGGGGACGCGGACAGGAGACATATGGCGAAGATCCTTACCTCACCGGCGAAATAGGAAAATCATTTGTGAGCGGTTTGCAAGGTAATGACCCCAAATACCTAAAAGCTGCTGGCTGTGCAAAACATTATGCCGTACATAGTGGCCCCGAAGAGCTGCGACATAAATTTGATACCGATATAAGTGATTACGATTTGTGGGATACCTATCTGCCCGCATTTCGCAAACTGGTTGTTGATGCAAAAGTGGCGGGTGTAATGTGCGCCTATAATGCCTTTAAAGGCCAGCCTTGCTGTGGCAGCGATTTATTGATGACCAGCATTTTGCGCGACCAATGGAAGTTTACCGGCTACGTAACTTCGGACTGTGGCGGTATTGATGATTTTTATAAAGGGCATAAAACACATACCGATGCAGAGGCAGCTGCAGCCGATGCTATTTTGCACGGAACTGATGTGGAATGTGGCAAGGTGACTTATAAATCATTAGCACAAGCCGTTAAAGATGGCCGGTTGACGGAAAAACAATTGGACATATCCCTTAAAAGATTATTCACCACGAGATTTCGCCTGGGTATGTTTGATCCAACTGCTGCTGTGAAATACAATCAGATTGGCAAAGAGGCTTTAGAAGCGCCTGCACATACAGCTCAATCATTGAAAATGGCAAGGCAATCTATCGTGTTGCTTAAAAATGCGAATCATGTTTTGCCGCTCAGTAAATCGTTAAAAAAGATAGCTGTTTTGGGACCGAATGCTGATAATGCATTAAGTGTGCTTGGCAATTATAACGGCACACCAAGCCATGTAGTAACAGCGTTGGAAGGAATAAAAGCTAAGCTTGGCCCGAATACAGAAGTGGTTTATGATAAAGCAGTTGATTTTGTCCGCGACTCTGCACAGACCGTCGATTATAAGGCTATTGCTGAAAAATATAAAGATGCAGATGCCATTATTTATGTGGGCGGCATTGCCCCGCAATTAGAGGGCGAAGAAATGAAAGTAAGCAAGGCCGGTTTCCACGGAGGCGACCGTACCAGCATCCTTTTACCCGAAACACAGACGGAGCTTTTAAAAGCGTTAAATGCTACAGGTAAGCCGGTAGTATTTGTAATGATGACAGGCTCGGCCATTGCTACACCCTGGGAAGCGCAAAATTTACCGGCTATTTTAAATGCCTGGTACGGCGGCCAGGCTGCTGGGACTGCAATTGCCGATGTGCTTTTTGGCGATTATAACCCTGCCGGGAGGTTACCGGTTACTTTTTACGCCAGTGATAAAGATCTGCCATCTTTTACCGACTACTCCATGAATAACAGAACCTACCGTTACTTTACAGGTAAGCCTTTATATGCTTTTGGCTATGGTTTAAGCTTTTCTAACTTTACCTATACAAATATGCAGTTGCCTGCTACTCTGAGCCGTAATAAAGATATTGTTGTTAAGGCCACTGTAACTAACGCAAGTAAAAGGGATGGGGAAGAAGTGGTTGAATTATACTTATCACACAAAGGCTTGAAACAGAAAACGGCTATCAGAAGCCTGAAGGGTTTCAATAGGATATTTCTTAAAGCAGGCGAAAGCCGGAATGTTGTATTTACTTTAAAGCCCGATGACCTGGCTGTTGTAGATGAAAATGGAAAACTTATTGAAACAGCAGGGAAAATTGAAGTGAGTATGGGAGGTAGCCAGCCCGATATTACAACAGTGGCTGCTAAAAAAACGGTTTCTAAGACAATGACATTGCTTTAACCATAAGCATCTTTACAAACTGCGGGCAATTTTTGCCCGCAGTTTGTATGATTAAATAACGCCTTCTACGCTAATTTGCTCGCGTGCCTGTCTGGCAGCAGCAACCATGTTTTCCAAGGCAGCTTTAGTTTCAGGCCATTTACGGGTTTTTAGGCCGCAATCAGGGTTAACCCAAAGGTTTTGGGCCGGGAGTAGATCTGCCGCTTTGGTCAATAAGGCTACCATCTCTTCGGTGCTTGGTACACGCGGTGAGTGGATGTCATATACACCAGGGCCAATCTCGTTTGGATATTCGAAATGGGCAAATGCATGCAATAACTCCATTTGCGAACGCGAGGTTTCAATCGTGATCACATCCGCGTCCATAGCTGCGATGTGTTCAATAATATCATTAAACTCACTATAACACATGTGGGTATGGATCTGTGTTTTGTCCTGCACACCACTGGCAGTTACACGGAAGGCTTTAACAGCCCAATCAAGGTAATGTGGGCGTTTTGCTTTACGTAATGGCAGGCCTTCACGAATCGCTGCCTCATCGATCTGTACAATGCCGATACCTGCTGCCTCTAAGGCTAATACTTCATCATGGATTGCCAAAGCGATTTGGTTGGTGGTCACATCACGCGGTTGATCATCACGTACGAACGACCATTGCAGAATAGTTACCGGGCCGGTTAACATACCTTTCATTGGCTTATCAGTTTGCGCAGCAGCAAATGTGCTCCAACGCACGGTCATGTCTTTCGGGCGGCTCACGTCACCAAAAATTACCGGCGGTTTAACGCAACGGCTGCCATAACTTTGTACCCAACCGTTTTTAGTGAACAGGAAACCAGAAAGCTGCTCACCGAAATATT
>CAHJXH010000137.1 GCA_903644075.1 Sphingobacteriaceae bacterium
CACGGAGTAAATAAACCTGCCCGGTTTTAGTTTGTGAAAATGCGCTTAGCGAAACTGTGAGCATGAATGCGAATGCTGCTAATAATTTAATTGCTTTCATAGATTTTTTGTAAAGTGGTAGATCTAATTATTTCAAATTAGCCTCAAGATATAGATTTAGAATTTTAAATCCATATTGAAATCTTCATTTATGGCATTTGCAGTTTTATGACCATGATTTTCAACATCCTGTAATACATACAAACACGCTACAACCGAATTGCAATAAGTTGCGTATGTACATTGATAACTACTGATTTAAACAGCAGCCGGTACGGTGTGAGCGATTAAATCATAAGTGTAGTTATATGCGATAAGATGGAGGAAAGTGAGCTTGACCGGCTGAATGCCGTTAATCGTTTCTTGGAGCTGAAAATCAGCCGGGAAGCCCAGTTGCAGCAAATAGTAGAGCTGGCTGCAAAAATTTGTGATTCGCCTGTGGCTTTGATCACGTTTATTGATAACGAAGCCCAGCATGTAAGGTTCAAAGCCGGAACTAATATGGATAGTGCATCCTATCGGGATACCTTTTGCCAATATACAATTACGCAAAACGATTTATTGGTTATTCCCAACGCTGTAGTTGATGCCAGGGTTAACAATAATCCATTTGTTCTTGATGATCCAAATATCAGATTTTATGCCGGTGCTCCCTTAACAACGCACGATGATCTGAATATCGGCACGCTATGTGTTTATGATTTTAAACCTAAAATCCTGACCGCCGTGCAGGAAAAAATGCTGTACAGGCTTGCCCGGCAAGTTATACTGATATTTGAATTTGAGGCCAGCCTGCATTTACTAAAAGACCAGTATGAATCATCACAGGCCGAAGAAACGAAATTAAAGTCTTTCTTTGAGAGTACCAGCTCCTGTCATTTACTGTTGGATACAGAACTTCGGGTAATGTCTTTTAATAAAGCGTTGGTTGATACGCTGAAAAATATTTACCAGCTCGATATAGCCGAAGGTATGATGGCTACAGCGTATGTAGAATCTGCATTCTTAGATGAATTTATCCGGAATTGCAAACGTGCGCTGCAAGGAGAAGAAGTACGTGTGGAGCGTGTTATAGCCTCGCCCCAGGGAGATATTCCCTGGCACATTGCGTATGAACCTGCCTTTAATGTTGAAGGTACTATTATTGGGGTTATTTACAGTGCTAGCGATATAACGCAAACCGTCAGGCACGGCAATACGGTTTCCAACCAGGAAGAGTCTTCCGGCAAATCAATCGCATATTATCTGCAGAGTTAAACGAGCCTTTAAATCTTATTCTTAACGCAATGCATCGCCTTAAACAACAGGGGGATTTAAATTCTCTAACAGAATTTCAGCTGCTGGAAATTGCGATGGAAGAACTGGCAGATAAAAAGAAAACTGTACTTGCTACAGATTATGAAAACGATGCAGACATACTTTCCGGGGCAGCACAGGAGCCGGGTTATCTAAATTATAATACAAAATAGCTTATGCCCTATCAGGAGTTAAAAAGGCTGGAAGCGGTTAATCGCTTTCTTAGGATTGAAATTGATAAGCAGCAAGAATTCAGAGAAATTGTACAGCTGGCCATGAATATTTGTGGTACTGCCGCGGGCCAGATCTCTTTGATTGGAGAAGATACAGAATACATCCTTTTAAATAATGGTTTTATACCTAATTCCGGACGGGATGAATCCTTTTGTCATTATGTATTAGAAAGTAACACCGTAATGATTGTAGCAGATGCACAACTCGACCCGCGCCTTAAAGACTATCCCGCTGTAACAAGAGAGGCAGGAATCAGGTTTTATGCTGGTGCCCCGCTTACTACCCAGGATGGGTACAGGCTTGGCAGCTTGTGCGTTATTGATCAAAAACCAGGATCGCTTACCCAAATTCAGATGGAAATGCTACAAAACCTGGCTGAACAGGTTATCCAGCTACTGGAATTGGAGAGTAATCTTCACTTTGTGAAATTACAATACCTGGAGGCAAAAAGGCGGGAACTAAAAATGAAGGCCTTTTTTGAGAATACAGCCAGTAGCCATTTACTGCTTGATAAGGAGTTTAAGGTAGTTGCCTATAACAAAGCGGTTAGAGATTTTATAAAGCTGGCCTATGGTGTTGATATGCAGGTGGGGATGGAGGTTAAACATTTCGTTAATGAGGTGTACATGGCAGATTTTATTGAAAATTGCGCCCGTGCTTTAACCGGAGAAACAATTACCCACGAACGGCTGCTTAACATTGGCACTCAACAGGCTTGGTGCATGTTAATTTACGACCCTGCCAGAAATAGTGAAGGCGATATTATCGGTGTTTCTTTTAATTCCACTGATATTACCGGCCAGGTCAAGCAGCAACAAATTGCCTTAGAACAGCGAAGCAAACTAAACCACATCGCTTACATTCAATCACATGAGTTTCGAAAACCGGTGGCAACAATAAAAGGCTTAATCTATTTATTAGAAATGGATAACCATTATAAATCACATCCATTATTGCAAACAATTAAAAATAACATTGATTTAGTTGATGGCAAAATTAGTGAGATCACCAACTTTACAGTTGTTAACACTGCATGATAAGTTGTTTATTAACCTGGAGATCAAAGGACTATTTCAATCATTAATTTTTCTTAAAATCACGCCAGCCAATGCCTTCTCCACGGGCGTAGCCTACTGTGTTGCGATAAGTTTAGGGTGATACATAGGCATTACTTTTAAAGAACGGCTAAAATAAAATTCATCGTTAAAGCCCAATTCGCACCATTGCACGATACCTCTTGCTGGTGTTTATGGATGCAGAAAAAATCAGATTGGAAATTGATCAGTAAACCTTCAAACTCACTTCGTCCATTTTAAACAAAAGGCCTCTTCGAGAACCTATTCAGATAAAACAGTTGATCAGTATTTCCTATCTATTAATCATTTTTAATTGATTGTACAGGGTTAGCCAGGGCTGCCCTAACAGTTTGCCAGCTAATGGTTAACAAAGCTATTAACAGAGCTACCATACCGGTTGAAATAAATATCCCCGGGCTTATCGTTACTCTATAAGCAAAGTCTTTCAGCCATTGGTTCATTACCAATAAGCATAATGGTACAGCTATTACAATAGCAACTAATACCAAACGCATAAAATCTTTACTAATAAGCAGTACAATATTATATACGGATGCACCCAAAACCTTACGAATTCCGATCTCTTTGATGCGCTGCTGAGCCGTAAATGTAGCCAACCCAAAAAGCCCTAAGCAGGCAATTAAAATAGCCAGTCCAGAAAACAGGGAGAAAAGATAGCCAAAATGCTGGTCTGATTCATATTGCTGGTTAAACGATTGATCTAAAAAATGATACAAGAACGGCCTTTGCGGTGCCATTACCTTCCATGCTTTTTCGAGTGAAGCGATGGTTGAAGCCATGTGATCGGCTTTAACAGCCACTAAAATTCGGTTAAGCGAACCTGGCATTGCATATCTTAAGGTCAATGGTTCAACCTCCGAGTGTAATGAACGGAAGTTAAAATCTTTTACTACACCTATTATGGTGCCCTGCCTGCCCCATTGCGCAAATTTCTTTCCTATGGCATCTGCCGGGTTACGATAGCCATATAGTTTGGCAGCAGCTTCATTGATAACCATTGCCTGTGTGCTATCGGTAAGAAACGAGCGCGAAAAATTACGCCCTGCAGCAAGCTGAATTTTAAGGCACGGAATAAAATCAAAATCAATTTCATAAATAAGCGGGATCTTCATTTCCATTTGCCCGTTAGGTGCCTGAATGTCGGTACCTGCGTTAGGTAAAAACTCGCCCGGGACCGCACGTGAAGCAGCAACAGACACAACGCCCGGCTGATCGGCAAGTGATTTTTTGATGCTTTCGATATTTCGCTGTACCTGACCATCGCCTTCAAAGTTTAGAACCAGCATCTGGTCTTTCGCAAAACCAAGATCATGATTGTTAAGAAACTTTAACTGTGTATACACAATGGCAGTACCCGCCATTAATGTGATAGAAAGCGTAAACTGAAAAACAACCAATGCTTTACGTAACGATATGTTACCACTCGAAGGCCTGAACACACCTTTTAAAACGGCCGTAGGCTGAAACCGTGAAAGAAACCAGGCCGGATATAATCCCGCTAAAAAACCGGTAGCTAAAGTAAGCACGGTTATCCCTGCTAACAATTGACCGCTAAAGAATACTTTGGGAGCAAAATCCTTACCGGATAACGCGCTGATAACTGGCAAGCCCAGCTTAGTTAAGGCAACCGCCAGCACAGCCGCAACTGTTGAAATTAAAATAGACTCGAATAAAAACTGCCACCTAAGCGTGATGGGTTGTACACCCAGTACTTTACGCACACCCACTTCCTTCGCTCTTTCAAACGAGCGAGCTGTTGACAGATTCATGAAATTAACACAGGCTATAACCAGGATAATGATACCAATGCAGCAAAACAAATAAAGATTGCTCATACTGCCTACCGGCCCCGGTTGCCTTGCCGCTTTTGAGTGCAGGTAAGCATCATCCATTTTTTCGAAAGCAATTGTATAGCCAGGATCTTTGCTGTTATGGCGGTTTAAGAATGCCGGGATACCGGCTTTCATAGCGGTAATATCTGCATGGTCTTTAAGCACAAAATAGGTGTAAAAATCTACGTAATCCCACCAGTTAAACATGTCTGCCCGCCCTTTTCTGACTGTCGACATCGAAATAAGCCCGTTGAAACTGATCTGTGAATTTGCAGGCACGTCTTCCACAACCCCGGTTACTGTAAACTGGCCTCCATTATCTACCCGCAGCGTTTTACCTACTGCATTGATATCCCCAAAGATCTTCTCTGCTACTTTCCGCGTTAATACAATACTATTAGGCGCAATCAATGCCGTTTGAGGATTGCCCTGCAGAAGTTTCCAACTGAAAACCTTAAAAGCGGTAGAATCTATCGCAATTAGATTATCCTGCTGTAAACGCTTATCGCCATACTCCAGCAGCAAACTTACCGGGCTCATAAATTGCACTAAGTCTTTTATCTGCGGGAAATCGGCAGCAAGCGCAGGCCCAACCGGCGCACACCCCCAAACCTGGTAATCCTCCGGACGGGCCGAAGTAAGTTTTTGCCCTTTCTCAACACTACGAAAAGTTTGGGTTACCCGGTAAATATGATCGTGCCTGGTGTTATACTTATCATAAGAAACTTCGTGCTGAACATAAAAAGCAATTACCATACAACAGGTCATCCCTATTGCCAGCCCAATGATATTGATAAAACTATAGAACTTTCTTTTGAGAAGGTTGCGCCAGGTGATCAATAAAAAGTGGTTAAACATAACGTAGCTATTTACTCTTAAAATACGAAATAACATGCCAGTTTTTAAAATACTTTAAATCAACAGCTTAAATAACAAAGCATGTTCGTTATCGTACACTTGCTGTTCGTTAGCGATCGAAAGTGGAAAGAGTTTTGTTCGGAGACGGGTTTCTACTATAATACAATCTGTGCTCGTATATGAACAAAGAAATAGCTAACTAATCGTTTATATAAAATCTATGCGGCTTTATCAGGCAGTTCCCTGTAAATTTTACCATCTAATTCGCATCCGCCTTTTGCATGTTGAGGATGGTCAGCATTTATAGTAGGATCAAGAGGATTAACATTAAATTTCGGTTTTCCCCATTGTTTAAAGAAAAATGGAGTTCCGTTTTCATCACATTTCGTCTTTACAAATTCAATCCAAGCTTTTTCTATAGGTCGAGCTTTGTGTCCAGATTCTCCTCCCACAATTACCCAGTCAATTTTTTTAAGATTCAATGTTTTTACCGCTCCTATTAAAGGCTCAATAGATAAAAATTTAACTTTTGCCCCCGTTTCTGACAAATCATTTATACGACAAGTAAACTCTTCATTTTCTACCGATACTCCCATCCAAATATTGCTTGTCCAGTTCAACTCCGTAGATAATTCTAATAATCTTTCAGATCGTTTCGTTAACACCTGATACGTATGCTGAGGTGTTTGATTCATAACCAAAAATACAGCTTTAATAAATTCAAGTGGAACATCAGGATGAAAAAGGTCACTCATTGAATTTACGAAAACAACTTTAGATTTTTTCCATGAGAATGGAATACTTAAGGCATCAAAGTGTGTTCTTATTTTAAAGCCTTCTTTGTATTTTTCTACTCCCATCGCTTTCAATCGCTTAGACATTACCTCGGCATAACAGAATTTACATCCGGGGCTAATTTTAGTACAACCAGTAACAGGGTTCCACGTTAATTCTGTCCATTCTATATTTGATTGTGCCATGTGCTTTTGTATTAATATTGCATTATTCAGTATACTAAGCAATGCTAATATAGTTAGTTTTTTTTACAAAGTAAATTAAATTTATTTAACCAGTGTATAAATTAACTTTTTGCGGATTTTGTAAACACTCTGATAATTCACCAAAGGAGATGTACTTTGGTATTCTACTAATTTCTCCTTTTTCATTGCTTTCAAACACTCAGCAGCATGACTTCCTAAATACCCTTGATCTATAGCGAAATCTTATAGCTCAAAATTATTTCTTATTTCTAAGCTTAAAATTTTGGCTTTAACTGTATCTGAGAAAGCCTCTAATCTTCTTCTCCTAACACCAGCAAACATATCTATTTGATTAATAGTTGCCTCATCATCAATATCAAAATTAGCCTGTCCATTTGTTTTATTACGCTCCCAAGCTATAGTTAAGAACTTATCTACAGCCCTTGGGTGAGACGCTCCAAATATTATACCATGAATATTGGGTCCTCTTCTTAATGAAAAAGGATACAATCGCAATTTTGTATTTCCAGGCAGTTTCTTTCTCAATTGTGCAATAATGTTCACATGAATGAATTTATAATAATCTTTCTTTGCTTCTTCCATATCGATATCTAAATGCATCTTAAATTCACTCTGATTTCCAAATCTCCAAAAGTAAGACGAGGAAATAAAGTAAAGGAAGTCTGTCTGAAATGACTTTTCTAATTCAAGAAAGTATTTTTCCGATGTAAATTTGATCCCGTTTTGATCAAGGTAAACTAATGCGGGATATTTCTTAATTGTGGGAAGTAACTTAGGAAATAATGTCTCAAAATCCTCATTAAGATATTCTATTAATAAAAAATGTCTTAAGCGCGGATTTTTATTTAAATATTCTTCGCATGAGAGCTTTAATTGTTCAAATTTTTTCTGCTCTTTTTTCTGTGGCTCAAATTCATTGAGATAAATCCTAATCTTTACATTTTTAGTGAAAATATGACCTATCTGTTCATTGATTTTGTTTAATAATCGGATTGGACTACCAGGCACACCTGATTTGTCATAACCCGTACCAGCAAAGAAATCAAAGATACAAATGAGCGGCGTCCCTTGCATTACAAAGGTTGGAATCCAAGCTTGAGCGTAGTCTTCGAAAATTTCTAATTTGGTAATCGTCTCTTCATCAAAAGGTTTGCTGTGTAAGTTAATTGAGGCCATTAATAATGTAAGGTTGAGGTGATAGTTTTAACAAATTTAACATACTTCACCAAAAAACCAAATCAATCGATTATACCGACCTTTTTAATCTCGCAGGATTTTCACTCTTGACAACAATTTAATTCTTCTCAAAATCGCGCCCGCCAACACCTTCTGCCCGGGCAAAACCTACCGTATCGCGGTAGATCTGGGGCGATACATCGGCATTACTTTTAAAGAAACGGCTGAAATAGAACTCATCGTTAAAGCCCAATTCGTAGGCTATCTTTTTGACAGGTTTTGAGGTGAGGTAAAGCTCGCGTTTAGCTTCAATGATAATACGCTCGGCAATGAGGTTGGTAAGCGTTTTATTAAAGTGCATCTTGCTGATTCTGTTAAGTGCACGGGCCGAGATATTCAGCAGATCGGCGTATTCGCCGGGGCTGTGTTTGGTTCTATAGTGTTCTTCAATGGCATCCTGCAAAGTTTTGAGGATAAAAGGTTCCTTCTCGGTTTTAAACGCCTTAGGTAATTGGTTTTGGTTTACCTTAATCCGCGATGCATTGATCAGAAATATTTTAAGGTATGATACCAGCAACTCGTACTGCGCCAGGTCGGGGTTTTGCATTTCGGCGTTCAGCTCGGCCACAATGTTCAGTAAGGTTTGCGCTTCCGGCTCTGCCAGTTGCACCAATGGCGATTCGTAGATGTTATTAAACAGCACACCATTGCATGATACCTCCTGCTGATGCTTATGGATGCAGAAAAAATCGGGATGGAAGTTGATAAGCAAACCTGCAAACTCGCCTTCGGCTTTAATCATAAAAGGCTGATAAATAGCAAAGCACATCAGGCCTTTTTCACAGAAATTATATTCCGAGAAATCAACCCATAATTTACCCTTCCCTTTAGTAACCAATATGATCGAATAGTAATTATAATTCTTCAGCGTTTTGAAGTAAGAATCATCGTCAAAGGCAAAGATCTGGAAAGCCAGTGCCTTGCTGTTGGGGTTAATAAGGGTATGTGCAGTTTGAGCAGTCAAAGGTTTGTGATGCTAAATTTGAATTACAAAGAATGGATAAATATGGCAAAAAGATATATATCCATTCTTCCGTATAAAGTCATTATTAAATAGCGGCAGGTTTAACCAGTTCAACCTGCGGGAAGTCGACAGTAATTTGCGCTGCATTGTTAAAATAATTAGTCAATATGTTAAGGCCAACATGGGCAATAATCTCGGCAATTGCACCTTCGTTGTATCCTGCATCTTTCAAGGCGTTTACATCGGCATCATTAACCAGGCCGCGTTTCTCAACAATAACTCTTGAAAAATTAAGGGCAGCTTCAATTTTAGCATCATTCGATTTGCCTTCACGTGCCGCAGCAATAGTGGCAGCATCGATATGAACCAGTTTTTCTCCGATAAAGCTATGGGCTGCATTACAGTATTCGCAGCTATTGGCATTGGCTACGGTAAGGGCAATTAGTTCGCCTAATTTGCCGCCGATAGAGCTTTCGGCCAGCGCGCCATTAAAGGCTAAGTAACCATTAAGCGCAGCAGGTGAGTTACCCAGAGTACGCATCATATTGGGCACCATTCCTAATTTACCTTGGATGGCGTTAAATAAATCTTTTGATTTTCCGGTTGTAGTTTCTGGGTTAAGGGCGGTTAAGCGTTGCATTTTTTTTATCGTTTTTGTTTGTCGTTATTGACATTACAAAGGTGCATAGCCCACCCACGCCACAACATGGATAAAGGGAGCCAACGCATGGACAATTGTACACTTGTTGGAGGACAGGGGGGAAGGAGGACGGAAAGGAAAAAAAACCAATCTCCCTCCTTCTTTGTTCTTAGTCATCCGTCCTGCCCCCTCTTCCCATCCCCCGCCCCGGTCCTCCGACCTCACCATCCTCTTTCCGTTCTTTCTCCTTTTCATACTTCCCTGTTAAATTCTTATCTTCACCGCCCGAAATCATTTTTTTAAATTATGAAACTGTTAGAAGGAAAAACCGCATTGGTTACCGGCGCTTCAAAAGGTATTGGCCGCATGATTGCTCAGAAATTTGCCGAGCATGGCGCCAATGTGGCATTCACCTATTTATCATCTGTTGAAAAAGGCGAAGCCCTAGAGCAGGAACTGCAAGCCTACGGTACCAAAGTAAAAGGTTACCGCTCTGATGCTTCGAAGTTTGACGAAGCAGAAAAACTGATCACTGATATTGTTGCCGAATTTGGCACCCTAAATATTGTTGTAAACAACGCCGGTATTACCAAAGACGGCCTGTTAATGCGCATGACCGAAGAAAACTGGGACGACGTAATGAACGTGAACCTGAAATCGATCTTCAACGTTACCAAAGCGGCTTCTAAAATTATGATGAAAAACCGTGCGGGTGTATTCATCAACATCAGCTCAGTGGTCGGTGTGCAGGGTAATGCTGGCCAGGCTAATTATGCAGCTTCTAAAGCAGGTATCATCGGTTTCTCAAAATCTATCGCTAAAGAATTAGGCTCACGTAATATCCGTGCCAACGTGGTAGCCCCCGGCTTTATCCGCACCGAAATGACCGACGTATTAGACCCTAAAGTGGTTGAAGGCTGGACAGCCGGCATCCCACTAAAACGTGGCGGCGAAACTACCGAAGTTGCTGATGCCTGCGTATTCCTGGCGTCTGACATGGCTACCTACATAACCGGCCAGGTATTGGCGGTTGATGGCGGGATGTTGTAGTACGTTTGACGTGGGACGTTATACTTTTAAACCAATTGGATAAATCAGTAATAGCCCAAACGATTATCGATATGGCAACTGAGCGCGGGGCCGACAAATCCATTTGCCCGTCTGACGTTGCCCGGAACCTGTTTGCTCCTAACTGGCGTAAGTATATGGATGAGGTAAGAGCCATAGCAGTTGATTTACAGCGGCATGGTAAAGTTGCCATAACACAAAAGAACCAGCCTGTAGATGTAAACAATATTAAAGGCCCTATCCGCATTAAAATTATATAGCAGGCGGCTCAACATACATTCTTTTTAAAAAATAAAAACAGCATATTTGAATTTACAGATATGCTGTTTTTGTTTTCGGTAACATGGGGTACAATTTCGGGATGGTGGGCACTGGCCTGCCTCGCGGCCGGTATTTTATATGCCTGGCTGTTGTACAAACAACCTACTCATTTAAGTAATAAATTTCGGCACGGTTTAGCTGTTGTAAGGGCACTTGCCGTTATTATTATTGCCTTATTATTGCTATCGCCGCTGATAAAAACAGTGAGCTATCAGCCGCAAAAACCGTTGGTGCTTATTGCCCAGGATAACTCATCTTCTATCTCAAAATTTAACCCGGCAGGTACCAATCTTAAACAGGTAGTTGGTGACCTCGATAAACTCAAGCAAACCTTAGGCGATAAATACGATGTCAGGGAATTTCACTTCGATAAAAATTTTCAACAAGGTTTAAGCTCCGATTTTAAAGGGAAGCAAACCGATATTGCATCGGCCCTTCACCAACTGAACGAGCAATATGTAAACCAAAACATCGGTGCCTTAATACTTGCAACAGATGGCCTGTATAACCAGGGCAGTGACCCACAGTACGAAGCCAAAAATCTAAAGGCCAGCATATATACCGTAGCACTGGGGGATACCACCATTCGCCGCGATTTGCGGATCAGTAATATCAACTATAACAAAACCGCTTTACTGGGTAACGATTTTGAATTGGAGGTAGAAACCGAAGCTTATTTAAGCACAGGCGAAACCATGCAGCTTAACGTAACCGAAGATGGCCGGTCGGTACTTAGCAAAAGCATCCCAATTGATGCTAATAACTGGCACAAAACCATTCCGTTGAAATTGAGTGCCGATAAAAAAGGGCTGCATAAGTTTACTTTCAACCTCGCTCCGGTTAAGAATGAGGTATCGCTACAAAACAATACGGAAACTATCTATATTGATGTTTTGGATGCCCGGCAGAAGATACTATTGGTGTATAGCAGCCCACATCCGGATATCAGCACTATTAAACAATCGATAGAAAACAACCGCAACTACGAACTTAAAACTGTAGATGTTACCGAACTCGCCAAAGTAAAGCTGAGCGATTATAACCTGCTCATTTTACACCAGGTTCAATTATCGACTTACCCTGCATTGCAGAAATATATTTCGGGTAGCACCCCTGTTTGGTACATGGCCGGCGCGCAGACTAATATTTTAGATTTCGATCTGCAACAAAAGCTGATCAAGATAACCGCCAATCGCCCCGACCTGCAGGAAGCATTCGCCTTGCCACAAACTGATTTCAGCAGTTTTACGCTGAGCGATTCGGTATTAAATAAGCTTAAACAGTTCCCTCCGCTACTCGCACCGTTCGGCAGTTATAATGTGGGCCCAACGGCTGCTGTATTGTTTAAGCAGAAGATTGGCAGCATTGTTACCCAGTACCCGCTCTGGGCTTTTGAAGACGATCATGGCCGCCGCTCAGCCGTATTAACAGGCGAAGGCCTGTGGCGCTGGCAACTGGCCGAATATCAGCTCTACGGCAACCATAACGCTTTGGATGAACTGTTATCGCAAAGTATACAGTACCTCACTGCCAATGCCAACAGGCAACGTTTTAGAGTGTATACTGCCAAGAATGTTTTCGACGAAAGTGAACATGTACTCATCAACGCCGAACTTTATAACGAAGCCCTCGTGCTGATCAATACCCCAGATGTGAAACTGGACCTGAAAGACCAGAAAGGCAAAAGCTACAGCTACCAGTTTAGCCGCGCCGGGCAAAGTTACCAGTTAGATGCAGGCGTCCTGGCACCCGGCGAATATACTTATACGGCCACTACACAAATCGGCAAGCAGAAACTATTCGCCAGCGGTCAGCTGAGCGTGAAGTCGATCGACTTGGAGGCGAGGCAAAGTACCGCTAATCACCAGTTGTTAAGAAACCTATCCAAACAATCGGGCGGACAGATGTTGCGCCCTGATGAGATTGGCAAATTAGCTCAACTGATCCGCCAGAACGAAAACATCAAAACCCTGGTTAATGAGGATAAACGTTACAATGACCTGATTGATATTAAATGGGTATTTGCACTAATCTTAGCATTGCTTAGCGCCGAATGGTTCTTACGCAAACGGGAAGGAGAAATATAACATGACGCTTGATGTAAGCACCATTATTGAAATATTGGGCACCATTAGCTTTACCATTTCGGGCGTGTTTTCGGCCATGCAGAAACGGCTGGATGTGATGGGCGTAATCATCATAGGCTTTGTTACTGCCATTGGCGGCGGTACCTTACGCGATGTACTGATCGGCAACACTCCAGTTAGCTGGATGCGTAATATCGATATTCCGCTCATTATCCTCATTACTGCCATCTGTACCATTTTCTTCAAAAATCGAATTAAGAAGTTTAAG
>CAHJXH010000138.1 GCA_903644075.1 Sphingobacteriaceae bacterium
TGAATAGAACCTTCCAATCCGACGTAAATAAGCAATTGCGCAAGTTTAAGGAAGAAGGCGAGACCTTTGACCTGATCGTGCTCGATCCGCCTAAATATGCACCCTCACGCTCAGCGCTCGATCGTGCCGCACGTGCTTATAAAGATTTAAACCGCATTGCCATGCTGCTGCTTAACAAAGGCGGCCTGCTGGCTACCTATTCATGCTCGGGCGCTATGGATATCGATAACTTTAAACAGGTGCTTGCCTGGGCGGCTTTAGATGCAGGTAAGGAAGTGCAATTCATCTACCAATTCTGCCAGCCCGAAGATCACCCGGTTAGGGCTTCGTTCCCGGAAGGGGAGTATTTGAAGGGGTTGCTGTGTAGGGTGTTGTAGGGATTTCGGAGGTCGGATTTCGGAGGTCGGAGTTTCGAGATCGGAGTTTCGAGGTCGGAGTTACTATCACTCTGTATAGTTCGATGCCCCGTTCTCGCAATCACGCTTCTTGGTATTCGTGTCCTTTGTCATTCAGAGCGATAGCGAAGTATCTTCTTCACCATGCCAGTCCGTATGCATAGCGAAGAAGATTCTTCGTTACATTCAGAATGACTAAAACGGAATGGAGTATGTTCTGAGCCAACTCTCCACCCGTTGTCCTGAACTTGTTTCAGGATCCCATAGGACAGGTCTAATACATACTTAGCACGTGGGGTGCTGAAACAAGTTCAACATGACGATCAAGAATGATTTTTAACAAGCAAGCCCTGCTTTTCACAGCAGAGCTTGCATAAAACAAACTAATCATAACACTTAATTATTGATCAAACTTAATGCTGGTGAAGTTTGATTTAATGGTAACCGTTTTGGCCGAACCACCTTTGCCGGCGTGGCCTTTATAAGTTTTGTTGGGGTTATAGTATCTGCGTTCGCCATCTGTAGGGGTTGTGTTGGTTACACTAACAGATGAATCATCATAACTAAAACCGCCCATTTTAGTGCTTACATCAAAATCAAAGTTGTCTTTTGGATTAAGGACCACTTTGCTGAAAGATGCATCGATGTTAAGGCTCTTCAGGTTTTTGTCCAGTTCGCCAACCTTGAAACCGGTACCGCCGCGGGTGTATTTAAGGGTGATGTCGCCTGATGAGGTAAGTTTATCAACATTTAAGCCTGCAAAACTTACTTTAGCTTTTAGCTTATCGGCTGTGCCGATTTTCGCTGTACCATAGGCAATGTTAAATTCGTCACTATTTAAATTCCCGATGTTGGCATCGCCAAATTTCACGTTGATCTCGTTCAGCGGGTTCGACAGATCTTTAGCAATAAGGTTACCGAACTTTACGTCGAGTGATAATTTACCGCTCAGATCTGGCACGTTAACTTCACCAAACCTGTTACTGATGCTTAGTGCATTTTTAGCAGGCATATAAACAGTGTAGTTTACTACCACGCGTTTAACATGGCTTTTACCGTCATCATCCCACGATCCCCAATTGTTATCTTCATCGGTTCTTTCAATATCAGTTTTAAAAGATATGGCATCGCTTTCCTTACCATCCTTAATGGTTACCCTATCCAGTATCTTTTGTGCTGCGGCATCATCGTCGCCATCTGCGCGGATCTCTACATCAACCTTAACTTCGTTTTTGGCCCAGGTATTTACCACCACTTTACCAAACTCATTATCTATTGCAATTTTATCAGTTGCACCAATGGTATAGCTTTTAGCGTATGCTTTGGTTTTTTCTTTAACCTCGCCGCTGGCTATCTTTTTGGCAATGTAATCGTCGCCTCTCATGTAATTTCTATGTCCATTATCGTCGCTGCCGCCTATAGAAAAACTCCTATTATTCACCCTATCGCCATTGGCTTGTATGCGCTCCATATTTAGTTTCGATTGCTGGGCGCGCAGATCGCTCATTTGCCTTTGTACGTTACGCATCTGCTCCTGCAGATTGCGCATTTTTTCGCGGTAGTTTGTAATTGAGGTATCAGAACCGCTACCTGCTACAGCGTGTGATTCAGAAGTAACAGATGAGCTATCACCTTTTTGCTGAGCAAACGTCCCAGCGGCTGCGAAAAGGCAAAGCGTGGCCAGAACAACTTTTTTAAGTGTTTTCATATTGTTAGGTTATGGTGTTGAAGGAAATTTAAATATTAGTCGAATTTGACGCTGCCGAAGGTTGATTTGATGGAGATCACCTTATCGGCATTCCCTTTACCCACTTTGCCTTTATAGGTTTTAGTAGGGTTAAAACCACGCTCGCCATCTTCAGGAGTTTTGCTGGTAATGCTTACCGGTACCGAGCCGTAGCTAAAGCCCCCGTAACTTACCGATACATTGAAGTCGGTGTTCTGATCGTTACTCAAGCCCAGTTTTACGCCCGAGTAAGATGAATTAATGGTGAGGTTGGTTACGTTTTTGCCTACATCACCTACTTCAACCGTGCCGCTGAAACGGGCGTTAATGTTACCCGATGTGGTTAGTTTGGCAATTTTAGCCGAGCTGTAGCTTACATCGGCATTCAGCTTATCGCTTTCGCCAATTACCAGGCTGCCATACGATACCTTAATTTCGCTGCCCGACAGGTTTTCTATCCTGGCCGAACCATATTGAACCCTGATCTCATTATCAGGGTTACTTAATGCTTTGGCTGTTAGGCTGCCGTAAGCACTATTGATAATTACCTTACCACTCAGCAAATCGGGCAGTACTGTACCACCATAATTATTGGTGATGGTAAGCGGGTTTTTAGCTGGCATATATACGGTATAGTTTACCTCTATTTTACGCACGTGGCTTTTGCCCGATCCAAACCATGAGCCCCAGTTACCGCGATCATCATTACCGATATGGGTTTTAAAGTAAACCCCGTCGCCATCTTTATTGTCGCTGATACTTACACCGTCCAGCAGTTTCTGGGCAGCATCAGCATCGTCGGCATCGGCTTTCATTTGTATATCAACCTTTATTTCATTTCTGTTCCAGGTGTTTACCGTAACCTTGCCAAATTTATTTTCGATCTGTAGTTTATCATTACCATCAACGCTATAGGTTTTGCTGTAATTTTTGATCTTTTCTGCAGCATCGCCGCTCTGGATCTTTTTGGCAATGTAATCGTCGCCGCCATTTACAATCGTTACAGTGTTTGAACTGATGTTGTTTGAAATAACACCCAGGCTTTTATTTAAGCCCGATACATTATCCTCAGAACTATAGCTGAAACTTTGTGAGCTTTTCTTTAGCTTTTTACTGGCCTCACGCATAGCTAATTCGCTCTTTTTAAATGCTTCGCTGCGGATGCTGTTCATTTGCTTTTGCAGATCGCGCATTTGATCCTGAAGCTTATGCATTTTATCGCTGTACTCTTTGCTTTGGCTGGCATCGGTATTAATATCTGCTGGGGTAGCCGGTGTTGCCGGCGCAGCAGGTTTAGCAGCGGCCGAACCTTGTGCGAAGGCAATGCTTCCTCCAAATAAGCACATGGTTATAATAAGGGCCGTATTAAATATTTTTGTTTTCATCTTGATTTTTAACTTCATTGTACTGTTCGATAACTTGTAGTTGCTGGTTTAAAACCTCGGTCTGTATTTGCAAGTTCCGGATCATTGCTCGTAACACACGCTCTTGGTTAGGGCTGGTTTTTAACTCACTTGTTAGCTTTTTATAGGTAGAATCCATTTTAGCGATCTCACCGCTAAACTCTTTATATAACTGTGGGTCTGATTTTGCAATCAGGTTCAGTTCTGATCTTTTTGCTTTTACCAGCGATGCGTATTTAACCTGTTGTTTGGCATACTCTGGGTTAATAGCTGCCAGGTTAACGCCTCCTGTTGTTCTTGCGCTCTTTAGGTAAAATACGAAACCTATGCCCATTACCATAACGATCATGGCGGCCACTCGTAGTACGAAGCCAAGTGAGAAGGTTTTGGCCTCCCGCTTTTTTGGCGCCTCTTCCTCCGTAAAAGTTAGTCTGCTTTCAATATTGTCCCATAAAGCGGCCCTTGGCTCCAGTTCATCAAAACCATCCCGGTTATCATGAATGAAATCTTCTAATCGCTTGCTCATGCTACTTTTCCTCTCTGTTTTAATATTTCGGCCAGTTTTCGTTTTGCTCTCAAAAACTGTGTCCTTGATGTATTCTCGTTAATTTTTAATATCTGTCCAATTTCTTCGTGGTCATAACCTTCCAGCAGGTAAAGCGATAATACCACCCGGTAACCTTCGGGCAGCAGCAGCATAGCCCGCTTCACCTCTTCTACCTGGTATTGTATTTCTTCATCGTCAAACCCTTGCTCGTCGGCAATGTTTTCCAGTTGTTCGCTCTCCATTTCTACCAGGTCCAGCTTGCGCTTGCGCAGCAGGTTGATAGACCGGTGAACAACAATTTGTTTCATCCACAGGCCGAAGGTTGTTTCCTGCCTGAAATCTTTCAGTTTGTTAAAAGCATCTACGAACGATTCCTGCAATACATCTTCGGCCTCCTCAACATTACCCACAATTCTGTAGGCCACGTTAAGCATCGCTTTCGAGTATAAACGGTAAAGCTCGTAGCAGGCTTTTTTACTTCCTTGCTTGCACTCAGCCACCAGGCTGTAATGTTTGTCTATGTAAACGGCTTCCAATGTGATTAGCTTTCGTGTATAAGAGACGCAACGTTTTTATCAACGTTGCACGAAAGCTAAAAATTAACGAAAAGAATTGAGAAAATCTGTAACAGTGCTAATGGCATTGGCATAACGATCAGCCCCTATGCCCGAAATAACAGCGTAGCGGGCGTTTAAGGCTTGTAACTCCTGATGCCAAACGTCCATAAAATGTTCGCGCATATCGGGGAAATCGCGCAATGGGTCATCTTCCCAGGCCAGGTCGATGTTTAAGAGTAAGTATAAATCGTAGGGATGTTTCGGCAGCTCGTCCAGCACTTCTTGTGGCGATTTACCGAAAAGCTGGTCGCTCCATATTTTAACGGTAATGAAAGTAGTATCGCATATAAGCAGTTTGTTGGCTTGCGGAAGCATTTGTTCTTCCAACTCCAGCTGGCCGTAAAACATGTTAATCTCGTCCTGCCAGGTATAATCGCCGGTAAGGTTTTCACAATAGCCACGGGCAAATTCCGGAACCCAAACTGTGTTGAAATGCTCGGCCAGGTATTTAGACATGGTTGATTTACCTGTCGACTCAGGACCTACTACAGCTATCTTGAAGATCTTATTTTCCATAACAAAAAATGCCTCTGCGAGTGTTCGAAGATACCTACAAAGGCATTATATCCTAAATGCTATTGAAAATAATACAATCAGCAGAAATTTCTTTTATTGAGTTACGTGTTTGGCTCTCCTGTCTACCACATGCCTAATTTTTTTGCTCTTAGGTTTTTTGCGTTTACCTAGCCAGATGATAAAACCGGTAATCGGTAAACTGGCACAAATTAAGCTGGCTAAGAAGGCGATGATCTTACCGGTTAAACCCAATATCTGCCCCACGTGGATATCGTAGTTCATATCATTAAGCTTCATGCCGACGCTCTTTTTAGCATTGGGCGTTACAAGTAATAGCTTGCCGGTATAACGTTCGAAGTAGTAATTATCGGTATGATCGAAATGCATCGACTGCGGGTAAGCAGTTACACCAACCGTACCTGCCGCACTAGCATCATCACTTACTAAAAACATTTCTGCAGTGGCCGAATGCTTTTGAGCGTACAAAAGTGCACTATCAATTATTAGGTAGTGTACGGCTTTAGCCCTATTCAGTGAATCTGATTTAGGTTCTGTTTTTTCGATTGCGTAAGTTTTGCCCAGGTTACCTGCACGGTAAATACCCTCGCGCACCCAGTCGAAAGTCATGGAGACGCCGGTTATGGCCAGAATGATGGCGATAGCAGTGGCGTAAAAACCCAATACGTTGTGCAGATCATAATTTACCCGCCGCCATTTGGCACCCCATTTAATGGTGAAGCTACGTTTGCGGTCCGATTTGCGTTTGGGCCACCACAGTATAATCCCGGTGATCATAATCGCCACAAATATCAATACCGA
The DNA here is from genome assembly GCA_903644075.1 of Sphingobacteriaceae bacterium. Lineage (GTDB taxonomy): Bacteria > Bacteroidota > Bacteroidia > Sphingobacteriales > Sphingobacteriaceae > Mucilaginibacter. The sequence continues at coordinate 6,024 of CAHJXH010000138.1, forward strand.
AACACCTACTATCATCCCGCCTATTTTGGGCGGCAGTAACAGGTAAAGGTGAATGTATTCAACAATTACAAAAAAGTTTTTAGCGTATATCTCCGAGTGCAAATACGCACCGGTATAGGGGTTATAATAGGCCGCTAAAAAGCCCTCCTTTTTGCTGTTTACCAGTACAGCAGCCGGGCGGGTTTTACCGTAGTAGTAAATATAATTAGCAGTTGATCCCGGATATTTGCTGATAGCCTTTTGCTTTAAAACCGAAGGCGCAAGGTATGGTTTCGCGCTTGCCTCTACATGGCGATAGTTATATAGCGCATCCTGTATCTCATCCTGAAAGCAATAAATGCAGCCGGTAATACTCACTATAAACACCACCAGCCCGGTGATGAAACCGAGCCAGCGATGTAAAAAGAGTATGGTCTTTTTAAAGACAGTCATTTATTACCTGTTTAGAAACGGAAAGCTACGCTCGCCAATATTTGTCTTAACATTTGCGGACTAACTGTTGTGTAACCAACAAAGTACTCTTTATTGGTTAGGTTATTAACGTTTAGGCCGAAACGGTATTTCTCTTTATTGTAAAATACGCCGGTGTTAAACACAGTATACTCAGGCAAAAAGAATTTACCATTGTACGAGTTGTTAATGATATAGTTATTACTTGCATAGTTACCACCGAAGCCAATACCTAAACCTCTAACATCGCCCTTTGTAATAGTGTAGCTTGCCCAGAAGTTTGCAGAGTTTGGCGGGCCTGCAGTTTGTGGTCTGCGGCCGTTATCGTAATCGCCAGATTTAGCCATTAAGCTGTTGTTATGTGCGTAGCCTGCAATAATGTTAAAGCCAGGTAACGGGTTAGCGATTAACTCAACCTCTACACCTTTACTGTATTGAGTACCGTCCTGCACGTTAGCGTTAGCATGCTGTGCATCGGCCCTGATCTTGTTTTTAACGCTGATATCGTAGTAGCTGATTGTGCCGCTTAACTTACCGTCGAAAATATCAACCTTAACACCACCTTCCCATTGGTTGGCTTGTTCTGATTTAAATAGTTTCGATACGTTTGAGTTGCTTGTGGCATCATAAGTCAAATAGTATCCCGGGTTGCTAAAGCCGTTCATGTAGTTACCAAATAATGATACTTTGTTTTTGATCACCTGATAAACCAAACCAAATTTTGGAGATAAGGTAGTTTGGTTGAAACTGGTAGTGGTTAAATCTGTAGTAGGATCGTTAATTGGTTTGGTAACAAAATGATCGACCCTTAAGCTTGCCATAGCCAATAAATTATCGGTTATGTTTAACACGTCTGATACGTAAGCACTATAAGTATACGTGTTGTTGCGACTGTATGAGTTTGTTGATGGTAAGTTCTGGAACAATGAATCAACCCTGTTTTTGTTAAAGTTATTATAACCAGGGATTGGGCCTTTCAGGTTAATCACATCAAATAAATCTGAACCCGAATTTGGATCTTGATATCTGATACTTTGTGACTGGTTTAAGAAATCAAGACCGGCAACCAGCCTGTTTCTCATGCTACCGATTTTAAAATCGCCGTTAAAATTTTGCTGAACTTGCAGCGTATTTTGATGACCTGCTACATTCCAAACATTACGCTGGATACTGTTATTACCGGCAAGCAGGTAAAAGTAAGGGCCGGGGCCGCTACCATCGCTATTGGTTGAGCTGATGTTGGTTGATGATTTCCACTGATCTGAGATCTTATATTCTAACTGGCCAAAAAAGTTTACGTTGGTTGAGCTTGTTGCCAGGTCATTGCTTTGGTAAGCTCTTTTATAATCGATATTTAGCTGGTTGGCATTGGTAGCACCCAAATCTGCAATGGTTGAACCAAAGTAAAAGATTGGGGCAATTGAACTTTTTCCCTGGTTAATTTCAGCCTCCAGGTTTAAAGTCATCCGATCATTAATCTTATAGGTAAAGCTTGGATCGAAAGCAAAGTTGTGGCTAAAGCCATTATCCTGAAAAGTATTTGCAGTATTGTAAGCTGAGTTAATACGCAGCAAAGCTTTTTTACCAGAATCAAGCGGGGTATTATAATCAATACTTGCGCGGTTGTAATTGTAGCTACCAAAAGTATAGCTAACCTCACCGGCTGCAGTATCAAAAGGTTTTTTTGTTACACGGTTAATTAAACCACCGTATGACACCAGGCTACTGCCATATAAAGTACCGGAAGGGCCTCTTATAATTTCTATTTTCTCAAGGTTGGCATCATCAATAGTAGTTGAAACGTTACCACTTAAGCCATTTCTTAATGTCGACTGAACAGGGAACCCTCTTAACGTGTAGTATGCACCACCATCGCCCGCACGGCTGGTTGCATTCCATAACTTGGTGATACCGGCAGCATTTTTTACCGCATCATCAACTGTATAAATAGCTTGTTCTGTTAAAACCTCCTGGCCAATTGTAGTATATGATTGTGGGTTTTCCAGGTTATTCAAAGGCATTTTTGCTACATCAACACTTTTCTTTCTTTTAAAACGGTTGATTTTAGCTGTGCTGATGCTGATTTCTCCAAGCGTTGCAGAACTGCCATTAATTGCAAACGATGGAATTGTTACCGTTTTGCCGCTTGTAATAGTAACATCAATCTGTTTTTTTTCTTTACCAACAGATGATGCCATCAGTGTATAATTACCTTCTGGCGCTTTTATAGAAAAATCACCATCTTCATTAGTAATTGTACCGTATGGGGTAGCTTTTAAAGTTATTGATATATTATCTGCAGGCTTACCATCTGCGGTAAGCACTTTACCTTTTACAGTACCCTTAGCAGTTTGTGCGTAGCTAAACCCTGTGGTAAAGCAAAGCACTGTGGCTAAGATATATAATAAGAAATGATAGGATTTTTTGGATAGTTGAACCATAGTGTTATTTAGACTAATTATAAAGAATGGCGCAAATGTAGAATATACAGTTTAATTATCCAAACTATTTAGACTAAATCTAAACAATTTATACCCCCAAAGAGGTACTATTTGTGTTTCCTGAACACTAAGGAGGGCTAAATGCACAAAGCCCGATGTGTATCGGGCTTTGTGGTATAAAATATATCTGGTCTCTATTAAAAACTATAGCCGATTGACGCTCTAACCGCTCTTGGCGATTCGGCCTGCCAGGTATAAACCGTTTTACCTTCAGCGTTCAGGTAATCTTCGTGGCCGCCCGAGTATAAATATTTATCTAACAGGTTGTTTACGTTAACTGCTATATTGAACCTTTTCCATTGGTAAGATGTACCTGCATCTACACGGAAATAGTTTGGCAGATCTGAGGTCCCTGTGCCCAGGCTCCATGGTAAACGATCTAACTGCCATTGGTAACCGGCAGAGAAACCTAAGCCTTTTAAATCGCCGCTTTGCAAACGGTAAGTTAACCAGGCGTTGGTAACATGTTTGGCAAAGCCCGGCACAGGGTTGCCCACATTGTCGGGGTCGGTATCTTTCGAAATGCGTGAGTTAGTATACGCATAGTTAATCATCAGGCTAAGGCCATTAATAATTTCGCCGCGGGCATCAAACTCAACACCGCTGGTTTTGGTTTGGCCAAGCTGTACCACATAAGGGGTATTAGGCCTTTCGGGATCGGCAACTAACTGGTTGTTTTTTAAGATACGATAGATGGATACCGAGGTGCTCCATTTACCATTAAACCAATCGCGTTTTATACCACCTTCGAGGTTGTTACCGGTAATGGGCTTAACAGAACCGCCGCCAAATATGTTACCGGTTTGCGGGATGAAAGCTTGGTCATAAACACCATATAAAGATGTATTTGGATCAAGCGAGTAGCTCACACCAATGCGCGGAGTAACTTTTCTGCTGGCAGAAGTTCCTGCATAAGGATCTACCACGATGGCGTGTGTAAACCTTCCTGCTAAGGTTAAGCGCAGTTTCTGATCAAGAAAACCCAACTCATCCTGTACATAAACAGACTGATATTTTTGTGAAGTCGCACTGCCTAAACCACGCTCGCTCAATGGTTCAGAGCGATCGAAATCAGCTATGGGTACCGGGCCATTGTTAGGATTAAATATGTTAAAAGGCGTAGTAGGATCAAGTGAAATCGAGCGGTTATAATCGGCAATGTAATATTTATCACCCAAGTCGGCACCGCCTAAAATACGGTGTTTAATAAAGCCTGTGGTTAGCTCGCCGTTAACATAAGCTTGCAGGTTTTTAATACGGTTGCTGGCATCCCATAAACCCAGGTTACGGTCAACATCACCATTATCTTTAATGCTGTTAATCCAATAGCTATAACCTACCTGTTTATAGTTAAAGTACGAACCTTGTGCAGTAAACTTCCATTTATCGCTAAACTTATGTTCGTAATTTAAATAAGCGCTTTGATCATAAATATTAGTTGCCGGGCTGTTAGCCGGTGCATTGGTAAAATTGCGCGGCAGCGATGCATAACCTTTGGTAGAAAACAGGTAAGCCGTACCAAAAGCATTCATACGTTGATACTGGTAGGTGTACTCGGCAGTAATTGTATTTTTATCATCGAATTTATAGCGCAGAACCGGGGCAACACCAAAGTGGTTAGTAAAATCATAAGGCCTCCAGTCTTGCGCCATTTGGCCCATTAGGTTTAAGCGGTATTGCAGTTTGCCATTTTTGGTTAATACTCCATCAAAATCGGCTGTAGCGCGGTAGTTGTTATAACTGCCTGCACTAAACTCAAATGATTCACGGTTTACACCTGTAGGCTTTTTAGTTACCACGTTATAAAAGCCAGATGGGTTACCATTGGCCAGCATAAATCCGGCGGGGCCTTTTACAAATTCAATACGGTCAACAAAGGCCATGTCTTCATTCAGCGGTCCCCAGTCAGCTTCAAGGTTTACTCCATTTCTGAATGGTGCAAGCCTATCGCCACGGGCATCAATACGGGCATAGTTACCCCAATGCTCCTGCATGGTTAAACCGCTTACATTACGCGATGCGCCTTCGAGCATATTATAAATTTGTTGATCCTTGATCTGGTCGGCAGTTACCACCTGGATGTTTTGAGGTATTTGTACCAACGGCTCATTTAAACGTAAGCTGTTAGATGGCTGATCAACCTTATATTTGTGCTTTCTGTCCGAAATAGATACCTCCTGCAAATTGCTGGCGCTTTCTTTCAGCATAAAATCTACAACAATGTTCCCTTTAGTAACTGTAACCGGTTTTTCCTCGGCTTGCAAGCCTACGGCAGAAACACGCAGGGTATAAGAACCGGCCTTTACATTTAGTTGAAAATGGCCCGATTCATTTGTGACAGTTCCAATCGTAGAATTTTTTATACCGACAGAAACATTCTCGGCAGGATGCCCGTCTGAGGTAGTTACCGTACCCCTTATTGTACCACTCTGTGCAAATGCGGTTGATACAATTAAAAATAGAAAAATGGAGAGATGTAAAAATTTGCGCATAGTTTTTATTTAGACCAATTATAAACAATGGGGCAAATGTATGTTGCACAGATAAAAAATCCAAAAAAAATACAGAATCTTTTCTGTGGAGTTAAATCTCTATCAGATCTTTCTTCTTCTTGGTCTTCATTCGCTTAGGTACAAATTCAAGAATTTCTGCTTTGAGTGCTTCTATTAACCGGCGCTTTACGAAGTTTTTCTGAGTAACTAAACTGATCTCCCGTGCTGGTTCGGGCGATTTAAAGTAACGGACTTTATCCAGTTGCTTATCGGTTAAATCGGCTAAGGCTAGTTCCGGTAAAATAGTGGTACCGTTATTTTGATCAACCATCCGTTTCAGGGTTTCTATACTGCCGGTATTGTATTCGAAATGCTGAAAGCCTTTGCTGCTTTTACGGCGCTGGCAAATGTTGAGCACCTGGTCGCGCATGCAATGGCCTTCGTTCAAAATCCACAGCTCTTCCATGTTAATATCTTCGGGGTTGATATTTTTCTTCTTAGCCAGGATGCTGTTTTTGGCTACATAGGCTACAAAGTTTTCGTAAAACAGCGGGGTTTCTGTGAGATGTGATTCGTGCAACGGGGTAGATAAGATACCGCAATCTATCATACCCAATTTTACCTGCTGCACAATCTGATCGGTGGTTTGCTCCCATACCACCAGTTTTACCTGCGGGTATTTATTAATAAACTGGGTGATGATTTTGGGCAGGATATAAGGGGCAACAGTTGGGATGATACCTATTCTCAGTTCCCCGGCCAGGTCTTTCTGGCGGTCACTGATAATCTCTTTAATCTTTTGGTGTTCGGATAATAAGATACGTGCCTGGGCAATAATATCGCTGCCTATTTCGGTTGGTACTACGGGTTGCTTAGCCCTGTCGAAGAGTTTTACACCTAAAGTATCTTCCAGTTTTTGCACCTGCATACTTAGGGTAGGCTGGGTTACAAAGCACTTTTCGGCTGCAGCTACAAAGCTGCGATAGGTATCAACGGCAACAATATATTCGAGCTGAACAATAGTCATATAGTTTGTATCTTTTTTCAAAGATACAAACTATTGATTTTATCTATAGGCCAGAACGGTTATTCTACTGTCACAGATTTAGCCAGGTTACGAGGCTGATCCACATTACAACCACGCATAACCGCAATATGATACGACAATAATTGCAATGGAATAGTAGCCAGCAAAGGCACAAATGCTTCTGATGTTTGCGGGATCTCGATCACAAAATCGGCCATATCACGTACCACGGTATCACCTTCTGATACAATGGCAATAACGTGGCCGCCACGTGCGCGAACTTCCTGAATATTGCTGATCACCTTCTCGTACGATGAGTTTTTGGTAGCGATAAACACAACCGGCATATCCTCATCAATTAAAGCTATAGGGCC
>CAHJXH010000139.1 GCA_903644075.1 Sphingobacteriaceae bacterium
GTTGGTGAAGGTGAAGCAAACAGCCCTAAAGAATTTAACGCAGATGATCGCGATTCAATGTTCGAAGATGCTGCGCGTTTAATTGTACTGCATCAGCAAGGTTCAACCTCGTTAATTCAGCGTAAACTAAAATTGGGTTATAACCGTGCGGGGCGTATAATTGATCAGCTGGAAGCAGCAGGTATCGTTGGCCCATTCGAAGGCAGTAAGGCCCGCGAGGTTTTGTATCCCGATGAATACAGCCTGGAACGCCACCTCGAAGAATTAGCCAAGCCGCGTGATTAAACCATCTATACATTTAACTATCAAAACCAACAAACGCTCCTGTATGTTGGGAAATAACAAGCTCATGAAAAAAGACACACTACTTTTTATACTAGCCCTAATTGGCTTCAACCAGGCATTTGCGCAAAAGGATGCCCAGGCTAAAACTATTTTAGATGCGGTTACCCAGAAATATAAAAGCTACGATGCCATTAAAACCGACTTCGCTTTCACGCTGGAAAACCCCGCGGCCAATATTAAAGAAACCCAAACCGGTACTTTGGTAGCTAAATCAAAAAGCAGCAAGTTTAAGGTTACCATTTACGGTAAACCGGTTGCCGGCAAACTCTCGGTAGCGCAAGAGATTATCAGCGATGGTAAAACCCAGTGGACTTACCTTAAAAAAGATAATGAAGTACAGGTAAGCGATGTGGATAAAAGCGGCGAAGGGTTTAACCCTTCTCAAATTTTCACCATTTATCAAAAAGGCTACAAATATCTTTATACCGGCGACCAAAAGCTAAACGGCAAAACCTGCCAGGTAATTGACCTCAGCCCCGATGATGCAAAAAAATCGGTATTTAAAATCAGGTTGTTTATTGATAAAGCCCAAAAACAAATTGCCAGCGCTTTAATATTTGATAAAAACGGTAATAAGTATAACTATACGATTAAGAGTTTCTCTGGTAATGGTTCTTTGCCTGATAGTACTTTCGGCTTCGATGCCAAAGCACACCCGGGCGTAGAAGTTGTAGATTTACGATAATACAGGTATACAAACTATAATATTAAAGGCTGACCTTAGCGGTTGGCCTTTTTTGTAAACATTTGGTCAATTTTACAGCATACTTTACTATTTTTGAAAAAGCCACGTTATATAATATAATGTTAACCGCCACTAATCATACGTTAGAGAAACTGGAAAATCTGCTGAAATCGGCAGGTTACAAGGTGAGGTATGAGAAGGGCAATTTTAAAACCGGCGCTTGCCTGCTGCAAAGCAGCCGTATGATTGTGGTGAACAAATTCTCGAACCTGGAAAGCAAGATCCTGGCCCTGGCCGAGTTGATCCGCACTACAGATTTTGACCAAAAACTATTTGACGAAAAACAGCTGGCCTTTTATCAGCAAATAAAACAAACCGAATTACAGCTGTGACCATCACTTTTTTAGGAACCGGAACTTCACAGGGCGTACCCGTTATAGCCTGCACTTGCGAGGTATGCACCTCAACAGATAAGCGCGATAACCGGTTGCGTTCTTCTATATTAATAGAAAGCGACGGAAAAGTGATTGTAGTTGATACCGGCCCCGATTTCAGATACCAGATGCTGCGTGCCAAAGTAATGCACCTCGATGCTGTAGTTTTTACCCACGAACATAAGGATCATATTGCAGGATTGGATGACATCCGCGCGTTCAACTATAAACAGCAAGCCGCTATGGATGTATATGCTAACGAGCAAGTGCAGATAGCTTTAAAGCGCGAGTTCTATTATATTTTCAGCGATTTTAAATATCCGGGCATCCCGCAGGTAAACCTGCATACTATTGATAAGGAACATCGATTCAATATAGGCGATGTGCAGCTAACCCCAATAGAAGTGCTGCATTACAAATTGCCGGTGCTTGGTTTTCGGGTTAAAGATTTTACCTATATCACCGATGCCAAAACCATTAGTGATACCGAGCGGGAAAAAATTAAAGGGAGCAAAATTTTGGTGATCAATGCGCTGCAAAGGCAAAGCCATATTTCGCATTTTACCTTTGATGAAGCCATCGCTTTTGCCCAGGAGATAGGGGCGGAGCATACCTACTTTACCCACATCAGCCACCGCTTAGGCAAACATGCCGATGTAAGTGCCGAGTTACCTGCAAACATCCATTTAGCGTATGATGGTTTGCAGATAACCCTCTAAATTTTATTCCTTATATAAGGAATAAAATTACCACCCTGCAGCCAAGCCTTCTTTTAATGCCTGCTGATATTTTTCGAGATTGAACGAATACAAATAAGGTGCTTTGTGGGCGCCGCCTTTGCGTGGGTGCTCAGATCTGTTCAAGATATCAAAGGCCAAAATTTTACGTTGAAAATTTCTGCGGTCGAGTTTTTTGTCGAGGATGGTTTCGTAAAGCTTTTGCAGCTCGGGCATGGTAAACTCGTGCGGCATCAGGTTGTAACCGATGGGCTGATAATTGAGTTGCAGGCGCAGCGCATAAAGCGCATTATCCAAAATCTGTTTATGATCGAGAATAAAAGGTGGAAGGTCATCCAGCCCGCACCAAACGCATTTTTCTGATAAAGCATCCGGTGTAGGAACCGTGTTATGAAAATCAACCAGCGCATAATAACCAATGGTGATAAAACGGTTACTAAACCAGTTGTCATCATTATCAACTAAGTCCTTATACATCTCATAATGCGGGCGCGAACGTTGCGGGTCGCCAAATACGTGAAACTGCTGTAAAAATATTTCATCCAGGCCGGTTCGTTCATTCAATATCCGGCTTGCGGCATGGTCAAGATGCTCGTCTTTTAAAACAAAACCACCTGGTAAGTACCATTTTTGTTCTTCTTTTATTTTTAGTGATAAAACCTTCAGCTGGCCTTCATGGAAACCAAAAACTACACAGTCTATAGATATATGATTTAGCCACTTTTCTTTGGCTTCGCGGGTGTAATCAATTAATTCCTGTCGTGTAAACATTTAATAATAAGCTAATAACAACGATTTTTGTTCAAAAGTGATCAATATATTTTAAATAGGCGCAACGCAAATAATAGTATTTTATCCCTAAATGTGATGAAATTTTAACATCGATTTTCATCATCCCGAAACAAAAAATGGGTTCAGAAAAAAGGTGTTTGTTTAAATTATGTTAAGGTAAATACAAAAGTTGCTTAACATAGCCCTTATTTTGGACAAACATACCCTCATTTTGTTATAAAAGAGTGTTATTAAAATCACAATTGCAGGTAGTATGTATTGTGATAAATCTAAAAAACGGCTGTGTAAACTTTACACTTATTTGATAAATACGGTATTTTTTAAATTAATAATAATTCTGCAAAAGCCCTTGTGTATCCCCTACACTTAATCTACATTAGGATTAAGCCAATTATATAACAGTACTAAAGCAGGATGTATTTAAATCCTGATATTATTATAACGAAAAAGATTACGGACGCTATTCAAATTCACGTTTTTGAAATGAATATGTTAAATCAGATTTTTTGTAGCTAATAGCAAATTATGGTAAAACCTTTACTCAAATTTCTTCGGGTTAAATTTAACTGTGCTGTTACGCAGCATAACGGTTACCCCAAGGGCACATTTAACTCTGGCCCTTAGGGGCTGTGGGTTTTTATGGTGCTTTGTCTCTCTCAACAAATAAGCTCAATAATAAATCAATTAAATTAATCAACTAAAATCTCAATCTCATGTTTAAAAGTTTACTCCTCAAGGTAAGGGTGCTGTGCATGCTACTATGCTGCATACTCTCTTCATTGGCAGTTACAGCTCAAACAAAGATCACCGGCCACATTGTGGGCAGTGATGACAAGCAACCTGTAGTTGGTGCCGCTATCCGCATTAAAGGCACAACTATAGGGACTGTAACTGATGTTAACGGTAATTTTACCTTAAGCGCCACGTCTGGCCAAACACTGGTAATTACTTATGTAGGTTACGCCACTACAGAAGTAAATGTAACCGGTGCTACTGCTTACCCGATTACATTACAGGTAAATAACAAATCATTAAATGAAGTAATCGTAACAGGTTATTCTTCACAACGTAAAAAAGATATTGCTGGTGCGGTAGCAACAGTAGATATCAGCGACGCTAAAAAATTACCTACAAGTAGTTCTGAGCAGTTACTGCAAGGCCAGGCATCTGGTGTTACAGTAATTACTGCTGGTGCTCCTGGTGCTGGTAGCAACGTGTTTGTACGCGGTGTATCAAGCTTAGGTAACAGCTCTCCATTATTTGTTATTGATGGTGTGCAAACTACAAGCATGTCTGATCTGAACCCTAACGATATCGAAAGTATCAGCGTATTGAAAGATGCTGGTGCTGCTGCTATTTATGGTGTATCGGGTGGTAATGGTGTAGTTGTAATCACAACCAAAAAAGGTAAAGCCGGTAAAACCGTTGTTACCTATGATGGCTATTATGGCACACAGGTTCCTCCGGGCGGTAACGTTTGGCATATCTTAAGCCCTACAGACATGTCAACACTTACTTATGTAGCTGGTGATGTTTCAACTCAAACAAAAATTTATCCGGGTGGTAGTGGTACTGTACCAACTTACGGTTGGGCTGGTACATTGGGCTCAGGTGCAGGTAACTCTATTGACCTGTCAACTTACCACTTTGATGCAAACACCCCTGCTAACGATTTCCTGATCCAAAAATTTAACCAACAAGGTACTGATTGGTTTCACGAAATCTTTAAAGCAGCTCCAACACAAAGCCACACCGTTACAGCCAGCGGTGGTAACGAAAAAAATCAATTCTTGTTCTCTTTAGGATATCTTAATCAACAAGGTACTTTAATTGATACTTATTTGAAAAGATACCAAACCCGTATCAACAGTAATTTCAGCCTTACAGACCACATCCGTATAGGTGAAACTGCAAGTATTTACTACAGAGAAACCCCTTACCAGGGAGGTGCTAACCCAGCTAATTTTTACATACCAGGTTATGGTAACCAGGCAGAAAACAATGCCTTATCAATGAGCTACCGTATTATGCCTCAAATACCTGTTTATGATATTGGTGGTAATTATGGTGGTACTTATGATGGCCCGGGTGGCGAGCCACTGGGTAATGCATCAAACCCTGTTGCTAACCAGGTTAGAACTAAAGATAACCGCGATAAATCATGGACTATACAAGGTACAGCATTTGCTGAAGTTGATTTCCTGAAACATTTTACTGCCCGTACTTTAATTGGTGGTACAATTGTTAACGACTGGCAATATGGTTTTTCAGCATTGAATGACTATAACAGTTCTGAAGGTCACGCAAGCTCTAACGGTTACCAGGAGCAATCACAATACCAAAGCACCTATAACTGGTCTAACACGGTTACTTACAAGCAAGTTATTGGCAAACATAACATTAGTGTGTTAGCCGGTTACGAGCAAAAAGAATACTATGGCAGATATGTACGTGCTGCGTCAACAGATTTGTTTTCGGTTGATCCAAACTACGCTAACGTAACTAACGGTACAAAAAATAACGTAGGTGCCAGCTATGCATTCCAGCCAACAGCTACACAATCATTATTTGCACGTGCAGATTATATCTTTAACGACCGCTATATTTTAGGTGCTACTATCCGCCGTGATGGTTACTCAGGCTTTGGCCCAGGCCAAAGATGGGGTAACTTCCCTGCAGCAACAGTTGCATGGCGCGTATCTCAGGAAGATTTCATGAAAGGCGTAAGCTGGATCAATGATTTAAAACTGCGTGGTAGCTACGGTGAAGCAGGTAATAATGCTAACGTACCGGGTAATAATGCATTTTCATTATACAACTCTGGTTTCGGTACTTCTTATTATGGTATCGGTGGTGGCTCTACTACTTCTCAAGGTTTCTACAGCAGCCAGTTTGGTAATGCTAATACAAGTTGGGAAACTGATAAGATCCTGAACATTGGTCTTGATGTTACCTTGATCAGAAATTTAGACTTCTCTCTTGAATATTACAAAAAAACTATTAGTAATCTATTATTCCCTCAACCGCTTCCTTCTACAGTAGGTGGTGAGTCTGTAGTATCAAACGGTGCTCCTTATATTAACATTGGTGATATCCAAAATAAAGGTCTTGACTTTTCTGCTACTTACCATGGCAGAGCAGGTAATGATTTCACGTATAACATCAATGCAAACATTACTACTTACTCAAATAAAATTACACAATTGCCTGGTACAGGTTATATTGACTTATCAAACTCTCGTGTTGGTAATATTACCCGCGATGCCGTTGGCCAATCAATTGGTGAGTTTTATGGTTACAAAGTAACAGGTATTTACAATAGTACTGCAGAAGCTAATGCTGCTCCAACTTACGCCGGCGCTGCTGCGGGTTCATTCAAATATGCCGATATTAACGGTGATGGTAAAATTGATGCCAATGACCGTACCTTTATCGGTAACCCTAACGCTAACTTTACTTACGGTTTAAATTTAAGCGCTGCTTATAAAGGCTTTGATTTCACTACTGTATTTTACGGTTCACAAGGTAATGATGTGTTTAACTACACTAAATACTTCACAGATTTCTATTCATCTTTTACAGGTGCAAAATCAACAGCTGCTTTATATAACTCATGGGGTTCGCCAGGTGTAACAAATCCAACTGTTACTAAAGCCGGTTATATTCAAAGCTTGGGTTCAACCATCCCAAGTACTTACTATGTTGAAAATGGTTCATTCCTGAAAATGCGCGTTGCACAAATTGGTTATACTATCCCTACTAACACTACCAAGAAAGCTGGTATCAGCAAAGTGCGTGTTTATGTACAAGGCACAAACTTATTTACTATTACAAAATATGATGGGTTAGATCCTGAGCTGCAGCCATCATCATATAATGGTGTGAGCAACAGTACTCAAAGTGGTGCATTTGGTATCGACTATGGTAGCTACCCAACCAACCAAAGACAGTATATTTTAGGTGTTAACGTTACATTTTAACATTAAAAAAAAATAAAATCATGAAAAGTTCATTATATAAAATAATTATCCCGGGAACACTGGCACTCCTGTCTGTCTCTTACTCGTGTAAGAACTTCTTAGACAAGCCCTCAACCGGAACACTGCAACCAGCTTTACTTGCCAACAAGGCAGGTGTTGAAGGCTTACTAATTGGTGCTTATTCTTTACTGGATGGTGTATATAAAAACCAGCCTGTTGATGCCTGGGAAACCAGTGTTGATAACTGGAGTTTTGGCGGTATAGCATCTGATGATGCTTACAAAGGCTCAAACCCTACAGATCAGCCTAATGCGGCTGAGATCATGACACACACTACCAGTGTTATTAACGAGTATGTAGCCAACAAATGGGCTAACGTATACAATGGTGTACAGCGTGCTAATGATGTATTAAGAGAAATACCTTTGGTAACAGATGGATCTATTTTGCCTGATTATCAAAAGCAATTGATTGGTGAAGCGCGCTTTTTAAGAGGTGTTTATCATATGGAGGCTGCCAAAATATGGAGAAAAGTACCTTATGTAGATGAAACCGTAACTTATACCGGTAATAATTTCAACGTTGGTAACCCAGGCCCGATATGGGATAAAATTGAGGCTGATCTGGTAGCTGCTGTTGCTTCTTTACCAACTACACAAACTGCACAAATTGGCCGCGTAAACAAATATGCAGCCGAAGCATTTTTGGCAAAAGCTTACATGTTTGATCATAAATATGATTTAGCAAAAGCAGCTTTGGCAGATGTAATTGCCAATGGTGTTACTTCAGGCGGTACTAAATATGCACTTGAGCCATTTGCTAACAACTTCAACCCATCAACTAAAAATGGCCCTGAGTCGGTATTTCCAGTACAAGCAACTGTAAATGATAACGCAAATGGTTACAACGGTAACGCAGGTGATGCATTAAACTTCCCAAGCGGTGGCCCAAATACCTGCTGCGGATTTTATCAACCATCTTTCAGTCTTGTAAACTCATATAAAGTTGATCCTGCTACAGGTTTGCCTTTGGTAAATACTTTTGATGCTACTGATTTAAAGAGCGATCAGGGTGTGGATGCTGCTGATGCTACCTGGTTACCAGATTCAACTACCCCGTTAGATCCTCGTTTAGACTGGACCGTTGGACGCAGAGGTATTCCTTACCTTGACTGGGGTATTCACCCAGGAGCTGCATGGTCACGTGATCAGACAGATGCAGGCCCGTACAGCCCAATAAAAAACGTTTATTATAAAGCTACCCAATCATCAACAAGCGATACTTACAACGGATGGGCAGCTAATGCATCAACTGCAAATAACTACAACCTGATACGCTTTGCTGATGTATTGCTTTGGGCTGCAGAGTGCGAAGTTGAATCAGCTACCGGTAGCTTAGATCAAGCCAGGATTTATGTGAACATGGTTAGAAACCGTGCTGCCGATAAAACTGGTTGGGTAAAAGGCCGCGTTACAGGTTATGGTGTAAACGCTAAAGGTGTTGTTGATGCAACTTTACCAATAGTTGATAACACGCAATATGCTGCTAATTACATGGTTGGTTTATACCCTGCCGGTAGCTTCACTACAAAAGATGTTGCACGCCAATATGTATGGTTTGAAAGAAAGCTTGAGCTGGCTATGGAAGGCCACCGTTTCTTTGACTTACAACGTTACGATGGTGTATATGGTGGCCCTGCAGCAACCGGATACATGAAAACTGTTCTTTCTGCTTACATAGCACATGACAGTAATATCAAAGGATTTGCTAACCCAACTATGCAAGGCAACACCTTTACAACAAATAAAAATGAGATCTACCCTATACCTCAAACTCAGATCGATCTTGAGCATGGTCAGTTAACTCAGAACACTGGTTATTAATAACCATAATCTTATATTTAAGGCGGAAACACACGTTTCCGCCTTTTTTTTAACCAAAGTTTTGAATCTATACCGTGATGAAGCCTGTTTATTTTTTAGCGTTTCTATTATTCGCGTTTGCCGTTAGCTCATGCCATAAAAAGAGCATGTTTGAGCTGATACCTTCTTCATACTCGGGCATAACATTTAACAATCACATTGTTGAAACGGATTCCATTAATCCGCTTACCATGATTAATATTTACAATGGTGGTGGAGTTGGTGTTGGCGATTTTAATAAAGACGGCAAGCCCGATCTGTATTTTACGGGAAATGCCGTTTCAAATAAACTTTACCTTAATAAAGGCGATTTTAAATTTGATGATATTACTGCCCGGGCCGGTGTAGCGGGTAAAGGCGGATGGGGTAGGGGTGTTGCTGTAGTTGATATTAATAACGATGGCTGGCCCGATATTTACGTGTGTAACACGCTGCTTAAAGATTCAATAAAACGCACCAATTTACTCTATATAAACCAGGGTAATGATAAAAACGGCATTCCGCACTTTAAGGAAATGGCTGCCGAATATGGCCTCAATGCGCATGCGCACTCAACCATGGCCTACTTTTTTGATTATGATAATGATGGCGATCTGGACATGTACCTCACCGTAAATGAGCTTGATCTGCATGATAACCCAACTACTTTCAGGCCTATACATACCGACGGCTCGTACCACAGCACCGGCCGCCTGTACCGTAATGACTGGGACCCAAAACTAAAGCATCCTGTTTATACGGATGTATCTAAAAAAGCCGGCATCAATATAGAAGGATACAGCCATGCGGCCAGTATTGTAGATATTAATAATGATGGATGGAAAGATATTTATGTGACCAATGATTTTATAACCAATGATATTTTATATATCAATAATCATGATGGCACATTTACAGATGCTTCGAGACAATACTTTAAGCATACTTCGCTAACTGCCATGGGGCAGGATTTTGAGGACATCAATAATGATGGCCTTGTAGACATGTTTGCCTTAGACATGAACCCTGAAGATAACTTCAGAAAGAAAATGTTTATGACGGCCAACAGTTATCAGCTTTACCAAAACACAGATTATTACGGTTATCAATATCAATACGTTCATAATACGCTTCAGTTAAACCAGGGTAACAGCCTTAGCGAAGGCGATTCGGTTAGCCACCCGGTATTCAGCGAAATAGGTTTTATGAGCAATGTTTCGCAAACAGACTGGAGCTGGTGCCCGCTTATTACCGATTTTGATAACGATGGCTACCGCGATATTGTGGTTACAAACGGTTATCCGCGTGATGTTACAGATCACGATTTTACAACCTTCCGAGCAGAGGCTTACCAGATAGCCAGCATGCAGCAAATTTTAAGTCAGATCCCAATTGTTAAGATCCATAATTATGCATTTAAAAATGGCGGCAACCTGCAGTTTAGTGATGAAACTACCGACTGGGGCTTAACCACGCCAACTTTCTCGAACGGTGCAGTATATGTCGATCTGGACGGCGATGGCGATATGGATATGGTGATTAACAATATTAACGACGAAGCCATGGTATACAAAAATACCCTTCGCGATAAGGTTGATGTCAAAGCCAGCGATCATTACCTTCATATTAAGTTTAATGGAGATAAACAAAACCTCAATGGCTTTGGCGCTATTGCCAATATTTATTACGACCACGGCAAGCAGCAGGTTTATGATAATACACCATATCGTGGCTATTTATCAACCAATAGCGATGTTGCTCATTTTGGATTAGGTAGTGTCACTAAATTAGACTCGGTTGTTATTCACTGGCCTAACCTTAAAAAGCAGGTATTAACCAATGTAAAAGCCGACCAGGTACTGAAGGTAAATATTGCCAATGCACAGCAACCTTATACCTACAACCGCCCGGCTATTGATAAGCAGGCTTTATTTAGTGAGGTTACCAAAGCACGCGGTGTGACGTACAAGCACCAAGATGAGGATTTTGTAGACTTCAACATACAAAAACTATTGCCGCATAAGTTTTCTGAATATGCGCCTGCTACCGCTGTGGGTGATGTTAACGGTGATGGTTTTGATGATATAATAGTGGGCGGAAATGCCAAATATCATGCTCAGATACTGCTTCAGCAGGCTAATGGAAAATTTATCCAGAAGGATTTGATGCCTGGGGTTGATACTAAAAAGCAGAGCTATAAAGACGAAGGCATCTTACTGTTTGATGCCGACGGTGATGGTGACCTCGACTTGTATATTGCCAGTGGTGGTTTTGAGAGTGATTCTAATTCACCTAATTACCGCGATCGGTTTTATATTAATGACGGTAAAGGCAACTTTACCGAACAGCATGATGCTATGCCGGGCAACTTTACAAGCAAGCTTTGTGTACGCGCTGTTGATTATGATAAGGATGGCGACCTTGATCTGTTTGTATCAGGCAGGGTTGATCCATGGAATTATCCTAAGCCGGTATCGAGCTTAATTTTACGTAATGACAGCAAAAACGGCCACGTTAAGTTTACAGATGTTACCACCTCGGTAGCTAAAGACCTTAAAAACATTGGCCTGGTATGCGATGCCACCTTTACCGATTTTGACAACGATGGCTGGCCCGACCTGGTGCTTGCCGGCGAATGGATGCCCGTTACATTTTTAAAGAATGATAAAGGAATATTTAAAAATATCACCCCTGAAAGTGGCGTAAGCGATAAACTAGGCTGGTGGAACACCATTGCTGCGGGCGATTTTGACCATGATGGCGATATTGATTATATAGTTGGTAACACCGGCTTAAATACCTTCTATAAAGCCAGTGAGCAATACCCGGTATACATAACCGCCAATGATGTTGACCATAATGGCAGCTATGATGCCTTTGCGTCGATGTACCTGAAAGATCAGAAAGGTGAGATGAAAGAGTTCCCGGTTAATGGGCGCGAGGATGTTATTAAGCAGGTGATCAGCACAAGGGTAAGGTATCAAAACTATAAATCATTCGCTACGGCAACTATGGATGAATTTTTGACACCCGAAATGCGTAAGGGCGGTGTAAGGCTTAAAGCTAATATTTTAGAATCGTACTATTTGCGTAACGATGGTAACGGTAAGTTTACCGCTATGCCATTACCTATACAGGCGCAAATGTCTGAACTCTGTGGTATAACCGTTGATGATTTTGATGGCGACGGCAACCTCGATGTAATTATGAATGGTAATGATTACAGTACCGAAGTTACCACCGGCCGCTACGATGCCTTTAACGGTTTAATGTTAAAAGGCGATGGCAAAGGCGGTTTTACACCTCTAAGCATTATGCAAAGTGGCATTTACATCCCCGGCGATGGCAAAGCATTAGTTAAACTGCGCGGAGCTAACGGCAATTATATGTTGGCCGCAAGCCAGCATTTAGGTAACATGAAACTGTTCGAGCTGAAACGACCAGTTAAAACAGTTAAACTGGAGCCACTGGACATGTTTGCGATAGTTAAATACAAAAATGGCAAATCGGGTAGGTTAGAGTTTTATAATGGATCTTCGTTCTTGTCGCAATCGGGCAGATTTTTTAATATTGAAGATAATATGACATCTGTACAAGTAACCAACAGTACAGGTAAAACCAGGAATATTACCTTAAATTAATCACATGTTTAGTCCGAAATTATTTAAAGCAACGTGTATCATCTTGGCAGGCTGCTTTGTTATGAGCTGTTCCCCAGGTAAAAAACACCCGGTTAAAATTGATGATGCCGAAATTCTGCATCAAAATGAAGACCAGTTAACCCAGGTAATTATATATGATGTATTTACCCCGCCGGTAGCCAGCCGTATTTATGGTTATGCTTCGCTGGCTTCGTACGAGGCTATGAGGTATTCAGATC
>CAHJXH010000140.1 GCA_903644075.1 Sphingobacteriaceae bacterium
CCGATCTTAGCTACTTTAATTGATAACGGGAGCTTCAAACTATCGCCCCAGAATAATTTTTTGAGGTACCGTTCATGGAAAACAAGTAACGTAGGTTTCGATATATTACAGTTTAGCTATCGTTTCAACAGTACCTTTAAAATATATGTAGCAGGTGGTTTCGATTGGACACTGATCCGCTTGCGCGATAATATCACGATACAACGCGGCGGCGATCACATTACTTATACACAGGATAATATCGACTACAGCAAAAATCGTTTCTCATCAACTTATGTGCGTGTACCACTGGCATTTGATTTCCGTACCGCTGAGAACGCAAGCGGCCATCGCTGGCATTTTGTAGCCGGCCCCGAGTTGGGTTTCCTGATCAACGGCCGTGTTAAACAGATAAGTGACGAAAATGGTAAGCAAAAAGTGAATGGTAATTACCACTTTGCCGATACACGTTACGGCGCTGTCGCCCGGGTAGGGTATGGTTTTTTGGGTGTATTTGCTAAGTATTACTTTAATGATATGTTCCAGGATAGCCCCCCGCAGGATGGACTTAAAAACTTCTCCTTTGGTATAATGATTGGGTTTTAGTAAAGGCACAGGAACATTAATAAAAAAGGAGGCTGTAAATAAACAGCCTCCTTTTTTATTAATTCAGTTTATTAACTCAGAATTTTGCTTTTCTGACTTGCAAATTCTTCGTCAGATAATATGCCTTTCTCTTTTAACTCAGAAAGTTTTTGTAACTGCTCAGAGATATCAATGGCTTTAGGTGCATGGTGTTGAGGCACATTAACAACAATGTTGTTTACATTAAAGTGCCCCTGGTGTAGTAAATTATATGTATCTACCTGGCCACCTAAAGTAAACAAGTCTATCAATACACCAACTCCTAAAAAGCCCAGTGTGAAGAAGTAAGCAATACCCCAGCCTATTTTCCGAGGTAAAATTTGTGTGCACCGAGGATTCCAAGAAAGAACCATAAAATGTAGGCAGTAGATTTAGATTTCATAATTGTGATAATATTAGTGTGTTTAATTCTATTAAAATAAATACTATAAATGATATGTGCAATATTTTTTAGTCATCAAAAGTTTTTTATTAAATATCTTTACCGCCCATGGCAGATCAACCTTTTTTACAGGCCAAAGCAGTAAGCAAAATATTTGCTGGTAAATACGCAGCAGGTGTACGTAATGTTAGTATCGATATTAAACCAGGTATAATTACTGCTATTATTGGCGAAAGCGGGAGCGGTAAAAGTACTTTACTACGTTTATTGTACGGCCTGATTTCACCACAGGAAGGCCGGGTAAGATTTAAGGGTGAAATAGTGTGGGGGCCTGAAGAAAAGCTGATCCCTGGCCATGACAGCATGAAGATGGTAACACAGCATGCCGACGACCTGAACCTGTTTGCCAACGTATGGGATAACATTGCCACTTTGCTGCCCAATACCAACATCAAATACAAAAAGGAACGCACTGAAGAAGTGTTGACCCAGCTCAACATGCTGCACATGGCCGAAAAAAAGATAGCCATGTTAAGCGGCGGTGAAAAGCAGCGTGTGGCCATTGCCCGTGCGCTCACATTAAAGCCCGAAGTACTATTACTGGACGAACCCTTTAACCAGGTAGATACATCATTTCGTGAAGGCTTGCAGCACGACATCAGGCAGATTGTACAGGATACAGGCATCACCGTAATTATGGTATCGCATGACCCAGCCGAAGTACTTTCAATGGCAGATGAACTGGTGGTGATTCGTAATGGTGAAATCATAGAACATGGTGCGCCTTTGAATTTATATAATCATCCGCAAAACTTCTATACCGCAAAATTGCTCACCAATTGTAATGTGCTTAACAATCAGCAGGCTAAATTATTGAGTATTGAGACCGAGCAGGAAAAAGTGGTGATTTACCCCGAATGGATCAGCATTGTACAAAGCTTTATGCCCAAGAAATGGACAGTAAGCGGTATCCTATTTAAAGGCCCGTTTGAAGAATTGATACTAACACACGACGATGCACGGATCAAGATGTTTAACCTCGAGATGGGTAAATATCCTGTAGGTAAACATGTGAATGTAAAGGTGAGTAACCATTTGGAGTTTTAACTCTAAGCTGCTTATTGTGTTTTGCGTGCCTCTGTTTTAAGACCGTAATTAATTAGGTAGGCATGTGCTACGTTGCCTTGCTTATCTAATTCAAATTCGATCTGAATATCGACCCTGTTGCTATAAAAGAACTTGGTGGGCGATTCGGGATTCAGTTCAACGTCCGAATTAATACTTCGGCCAGGTAAGTGCCTGTAAAGTTTTCCATCCCTTTTAACCAATTCAATTTCTAAGGTAAATAGGTATTTACCTATATATTTATCTAAAACTGTTGGGTCAATAGTTACCTTCTTGTGCAGGTAGGGTTGTACAACCGCACGGCTGTTTAATATGTAGCCTATTGCTTTGGAAATACCTACGGCATTGGATTCATTGTTCGATAAAACAATTATGGTATAATCTCCCGTTTCGTAATGGGTAAGTACAGAAGTGTAACCGGGCCAGCTACCGTTATGGCTTGTAAAATTGCCCAGCTCATCTTTCAATATATCTATCCCATACCCATAATAGCCTTTGGCAATGGTGTCTGTCAATACATGGGGAGAAAGCATATCTTTTTGATCGGCAGCATTAAGCAGTTTGTGGCTAAGCAGGGCATTGTCCCATTTTAATAAATCTCCGGTTGTGGAGTTAACTGTGCCGTCGCCGGTTACACCGTCGAGCCAGTAAACAAAATCAAATCTCTTTAAGCTATCGGGTAGTACATATGTTTTTGATACTGCATTATAAACATAGCCGTACGCATAATTGGCAATAGTATCCTTTTTCGATCGGCGGGTATTATACACACGCGAACTATCCATGCCTAAGGGTTTAAATATGTGCTGCTTTAAATAATTGGCGTAACTGTCTCCAGTCAATTTGTCAATAATAGAGGCCAGCAAAATGTAACCTGTGTTTGAATATTCGTATTGCGATCCAGGTGGAAAGAGTGGTTTGGGTTTATTGCTGGCTAAAAATTCTAATACATCGTTATTAAAAGCTATTTGTTTATGATCCCATTTTTTGGTCATCTGGTTCAAATAGTCGGGTAGGCCAGATGTATGTGTAAGCAGGTTTTGTATGGTGATATTGTGATAGGGAAGTTGTGGGAAATAAGCCCGCAGCGAATCGGTAAGTTTAAGTTTGCCTTGCTCTTTTAATTGCAAAATACTTAAAGCAGTAAACTGCTTTGATACTGAAGCCAGATCAAATAAAGAAGAATTATTAAGCGGAAGCTTTAAATCAAGATTACGATAGCCAAATGCCTTCTGATAAATAATTTTGCCATGTTGTGCAATTAGCACATTACCATTAAAGCCTTGCTGATATTCACCGTTAAGATAGTGGTCGATTTTAGTATTGTGTTGTGCCTTGCAAATTAATGGAGCGCTCAGAAGGAAAAGGATTAGGTATTTATACATATAGAGCTATTGCACTAAAGATAATTATTTCGAGATAAATAAGAATGCATCGTCGAAAAACAAAAAAGAGGCACAAAATATTGTCCCTCTACTAATTTTTATCTTGATTCTTGTCTCTTTATTCTATTATACTAAATACTCAAACAAAGTCTGATCCCTATTAATTTCAATCACCTCGAAACGGTTAGCTTCCATACGTTGTAATAACGCAGCATAATCTTCCGCACTTCTAAGTTCGATACCTACCAGTGCGGGGCCGCTTTCGCGTTCCGTTTTTTTGATAAACTCGAAACGGGTAATATCATCATGCGGGCCTAATACTTCGCTTACAAACAGTTTTAATGCTCCGGGGCGTTGCGGGAAACGGACGATGAAGTAGTGCTTCAATCCTTCGTAAAGCAGGGATTGCTCTTTGATATCCTGCATGCGGTCGATGTCGTTATTACCACCGCTTACAATGCAAACTACTTTTTTGCCTTTGATCTGCTCTTTGTAAAGATCGAGCACGGCTATTGATAATGCACCTGCCGGTTCAACTACAATGGCATCTTCGTTATAAAGTTTCAGCATGGCGGTACATACTTTACCTTCGGGTACGGTAAGCATATCATCCAAAATCTGTTGGCAAATTTCGAAGTTGATAGAACCCACTCGTTTAACCGAAGCACCATCAACAAAGCGGTTTACTTTGGCCAAGGTGATAGGTTCGCCGGCTTCTAATGCCATAAACATAGATGGTGCACCTTCGGGTTCAACACCGGCTAAAGTTACATTTGGATTTTTACTCTTTAAATAAGTGCCTGTACCTGCAGCAAGTCCACCACCGCCGATTGGCATAATTACTACTTCCACATCGGGCAGATCTTCGTAGATCTCCACACCAACCGTCCCCTGGCCTTCTACAATGCGCTCATTGTCGAAAGGAGGGATAAAGGTCATGCCGTGCTCTTCGGTGTAAGCCAGAGCTTCTCTCAGGCAATCGTCGAATGTATCGCCAACCAATATAATATCAATACTACCATTACCGAACATCTGGGTTTGTTTAACCTTTTGGTTCGGGGTAATTTCGGGCATAAAAATTACGCCGCGTGTACCCAGTTTTTTGCAGGAGAAAGCTACGCCTTGTGCATGATTACCCGCACTGGCGCAAACAATACCACGACGCATCTGATCTTCATCCAGCTGACTGATCATGTTATAAGCACCACGCAATTTATACGAGCGTACTACTTGTAAATCTTCGCGTTTCAGGTAGATTTCGCAATCAAAACGATCCGACAAAACCTGATTAAACTCTAATGGGGTACGGCGAACTACGCCTTTCAGCCTTTGTGAGGCCGACTCGAAATCGAGATGGTATTTAGTAGCTGTATCCATTATTTTACTAACTGGGCAAGCATCAGTCCTCTCAGATCATCATCATTGATATCGAGCTTAATATCGGCAAGGGTTAAAAATTTGGTGTAAGCATCGGCCAGTTCTTCTTTGCTCAGGTTGTAACCCAAACGCTCTAAGTGGAACTTTAAAGCATGGCGGCCGCTGCGTGCTGTTAACACAATACTTGCACTTGGGAAGCCCACATCTTCGGGACGAATGATCTCGTAGTTTTCGCGGTTTTTTAAGAAACCATCCTGGTGTATGCCCGAGCTGTGCGCGAATGCATTAGCACCAACAATGGCTTTGTTAGGCTGAACGATCATACGCATTTGCGTACTTACCATGCGGCTTAGTTCATAAAACATCTTAGAGTTGATGTTGGTATGCAGACCCAATACCTGGTGGGTTTTCAACACCATGACGACTTCCTCGATAGATGTATTACCAGCACGTTCGCCGATACCGTTAATGGTACCTTCAATCTGGCGGGCACCATTCTGCAAACCGGCGATAGAGTTAGCCGTAGCCAAACCTAAATCGTTATGGCAGTGAACTGAGATAATAGCTTTATCGATATTTTTAACGTTCTCTTTCAGATACTTGATCTTGCTGCCGTATTGATCCGGCAGGCAATAACCATTGGTATCAGGGATGTTTACCACCGTTGCACCGGCAGCGATAACGGCTTCAACCATTTGCGCCAGGTAAACAACATCGGCACGGCCGGCATCTTCGGCGTAAAACTCAATATCGTCCACCGATTTCTTAGCATATTTAACCGCAGCAACGGCACGTTCCAGAATTTCTTCGCGGGTGCTGTTAAACTTGGTTTTAATGTGCATATCAGACGAGCCGATACCGGTATGGATCCGCGGACGTTTAGCATATTTTAATGCTTCAACAGCTGCATCAATATCTTTTTCGTGTGCACGTGTTAACGCGCAAATAATAGGATCATTTACCGCCTTGGCAATTTCAACCACGCTTTGAAAATCGCCGGGGCTCGAAGCCGGGAAACCAGCCTCTATAATATCTACGCCCAGTAGCTCCAGTTCGCGGGCAATCTCAATTTTTTCGGGTGTGGTTAACTGACAGCCTGGTACTTGCTCACCATCACGCAGGGTGGTGTCAAATACATAAACGCGGTTTGGATCGTGTAGCATATTGTTAGATTTTAGATGTGAGATATGAGATTTGAGACATTGTCCTGTCTGTCGATCCTGCCCTCACACATGTTCTTGTTTTTATTTCTTATTATCTTATACGTCTGCAAATAAATTTAGATATGATCTCAAATCTCAGATCTAATATCTCAAATCTCCCTTACAGCTATAAATCTTAATCTTTTATAATCGGCATACCATTGTCCGTTTTCGTCATAATAAGGGCGAAGTATTTCGGTAATTTCTGCCAGTATCTGTTGTATGTCTTGTTCGGGGATGTCTTTAAAATAAACGGAGCCGAACATCTCTATCCATTTGGATACGCCCTGTGCGCCATCCTGTAACGGTGTTTTACGATCAAAATGTGAGGTAAACACTACCCTAAAACCATGTGATTCTAAACGGGTAGCATACTCGCCAACCGATGGAAAATACCATTGGTTGATTTTTGCCTGCTCGTGGTAACCATATTTAGTTAAGGTTGATTGCACAGCTGCCAGTAATTTATCTACATTACCTTTTCCACCCATTTCGGCAACAAAGCGACCGCCGGGTTTCAAACTATTATAAACAGATTGCATCATGCCATCCTGATTTTTAACCCAGTGCAGCGCTGC
Organism: Sphingobacteriaceae bacterium; assembly: GCA_903644075.1. GTDB lineage: Bacteria > Bacteroidota > Bacteroidia > Sphingobacteriales > Sphingobacteriaceae > Mucilaginibacter. Next base: position 6,674 of record CAHJXH010000140.1, read on the forward strand.
GTTACTGAACACGGCATCAAAAGGTTCTATGAACTGATGGTTGCCTGCATTGGCCACCGCGAATTTTACTTCTGGATATAGCTTTTGCGCTTGCGCGATCATCTCAGGCGAGTAATCAGTACCTACAACGTCAGCACCGAGATTTTTGATCTGCTGAGTGAGGTAACCTGTACCACAACCTACATCATGGATGCGTTCACCGGGTTTAACATCCAGCAGTTCCACCACGTTTTCGCCAAATTGGTAAACGAATGCGTGTTTTTGATCATATAAATCAGCGTTCCAGTTCATAGTATTCAGTATTCAGTTGTCAGTTGTCTGTTGTCGGGTATCAGTTGTCTGTGTTTAACTTAATAACTCAGTAACTCAATAACCAAATTATCCCCTCAAGTATTCCAAAACTTTTTGTCCCATTGCCTGGGTGCCTAAAATTTTGATTTTGTCGGTTTTTGCATCAGCAATGTCGCCGGTGCGGTAGCCGTCTTTTAATGTTTTGTCTATTGCGTCGGTAATCTTTTTAGCTTCGTCTTTTAGGCCGAAACTGATCTCCAGCATCAATGCCACAGATAAGATAGAGGCCAGCGGATTTGCTTTATCCTGACCGGCAATATCGTGCGCCGAGCCGTGGATAGGCTCAAAGAAGCCAGTGCCATCGCCAATTGAAGCAGAGGCCAGCATACCCATAGAGCCTGCAATTTGCGAAGCTTCATCAGTAAGGATATCACCGAAAAGGTTAGCCGTTAATACCACATCAAACTTTTTAGGATTCTTAACCAGTTGCATGGCCGCATTGTCGATAAACATGTGTTCGGTTTCCACATCAGGATATTGTTTAGCGAGTTCTTGTACTGTTTCGCGCCATAAGCGTGATGATTCTAATACGTTGGCTTTATCTACAGAGCATAAACGTTTACCGCGAACCTGTGCCGCTTCAAATGCTTTTTTGGCGATGCGCTGTACTTCATAACGGTGATAGATCATTAAATCAGAGGCCGTGTTTCTGTCTTCGCTGCGTGTCTTTTCGCCAAAGTAAACATCACCGGTCAGCTCGCGGAAAAACAGGATGTCTGTACCGCGTAATACTTCTGGTTTTAAGCTCGATGCATCCAGCAGCTCATCAAATAACATGATGGGGCGAAGGTTAGCATATAAACCCAGTTCCTTGCGGATCTTCAATAATCCCTGCTCCGGGCGAACTTTTGCCGAAGGATCATTGTCATATTTAGCGTGGCCAACTGCGCCAAAAAGGATGGCGTCGCTTGCTTTTGCTTTTTCTAAAGTTTCGTCGGGCAACGGGTTGCCGGTAGCCTCTATAGCTACGTGGCCCATCAGTGCCTCGTCGTAAGTAAATTCGTGGTTGTATTGTGCCGCAATTTCCTCCAAAACAGCTTTGCCCCAGGTTGTAACCTCGGGGCCAATGCCGTCACCTGGAATAACTAAGATGTGTTTCTTCATGTTTAGTTGTGAATGGTGAGTTGTAACTCACTACTATATTTGTCCTCTTGTTTCTTTCAATTTCATTATCATTTGCTCGGCATCGGTGGCAATCCATTGGTTATAATCTTCAATGGCCTGCAACCTGTCTGCGTCGCTGATGTAGCCTTCTTCCACAATCTGGTTCATGGCGGCTACTTTACTCCAGATGCTGATCTTATGCTCAAAATCTGGCTGGCCTTTTTCATACACTTCATCGGCATTCAGCACTTCGATGTTCCGGAAACCCAGTTCTTCGAAAAAGTCTTTGGCATCTTCGGCAACCTCGTTGTTCATGCCAGCGTCAGAGCGCCATCTTAAAAAAGTGGCGTAGAATCTCCGCATGCTCAAAGGTGGCTCCGGTGCCCAGGCTAAAGCAGTATGGTCATAATCTAAAACAGATAACCAGCCACCTGGCTTCAACATGCTTTTCATTTTGGCTACAGCCTCCTGTGGGTTACTTAACCACTGGATAGTACGTGCCGAAACGATGAGGTCGAACTTTTTTTCCGGATTAAAATCAAACAGATCGGTGTGGATCAGTTCCAGATTTTTAACATCCTTGTAAGTTTCCTTACCGCTTTCTATAAAATGCCCGGTATTATCAATGCCGGTAATGTGCCCTTGCGGCCCTATTATGTTGGCGATGTCTTTCGATATAGAACCCGTTCCACAACCAACATCAAGCACTTGCATGCCAGGTTTTAACAAATGTGCAAGCGTTGCGTAATCTCTTTGCAGGCTACGCTCATCAAACAATTTGCTTGTTGATGGATCACGTTTGATTTCTTTGTTCATGTTTGGTTGTCAGTTGCGTGTTGTCAGTTATCAGCCTCGGTTTTTATCAGACAACTGACAACCGATAACCGACAACTGAACCTTATCTTTTCGCTTCAAATTCTTCTACCAGCGCTTTATTGCTTAGTATATAATCGATATCATCGTAACCATTGGTAAGGCAAGCCTTTTTGTACGGGTTGATCTCGAAAGCTTCCTCATCACCAGTATTGCTGATGCGGATCACTTGCTGCTCCAGGTCAATTTCTAATTGGGCATCTTTGTCGCTGTATAGTTCGTCGAATATTTTAGCCAGAAAGTCGTCGCTTACCTGTACGGGTAGTAAGCCGTTGTTAAGGGCGTTACCTTTAAAAATATCGGCAAAAAAACTGCTTACTACGGCATCGAAACCATAGTCTGACAGTGCCCAGGCGGCATGTTCGCGGCTGCTTCCGCAACCAAAGTTTTTACCGGCTACCAGTACCTTGCCAGCATAGGTTGGGTTGTTAAGTACGAACTCCTGTTTAGGGTTATCGTTCTCATCAAAACGCCAGTCGCGGAAAAGGTTGTTGCCAAAGCCATCGCGGGTGGTGGCTTTTAAAAACCTGGCCGGGATAATCTGGTCGGTATCGATATTTTCAATCGGCAACGGTACTGCTGTTGATTGAATGTGTTTAAAAATCTTTGTCGCCATTGTTTTCTTCTCTATGTCATTGCGAGGTACGAAGCAATCTCGTCGCGTGTATAGCCTCCGACGAGATTGCCACGCTAACGCTCGCAATGACAATTTTTTCTTTATTGATAATGTTCTACAGTTGGAAAAGGATCATAAAAGTGATGCAACAAGCTTTTCCATTCTATATATTCTTTTGATTTCCTGAAGCCTTCGGTATGGTCTGATAGCTTTTGCCATTCGACCAGTAAAATGAAGCGGCTTACATTTTCAATGCATCTTTTTAATTGATGCGAAATGTAACCGGCCATGCCAGATATAATATGCTGTGCTTTTGCAAATGCAGCAATGAAATCATTTTCAGATCCCGGTATTACATCTAATATGGCAACTTCGAGTATCATATATTTTCATTTTGTCTTTGCGAGATGCGAAGTAATCTTAAACTTTACAGAGTGGCTCTGTATATCGGGGATTGCTTCGTTCCTCGCAATGACGTGTTGGGTTTTAGCCTACCAATTCTCTTTCAGCTAATAACTCCCTGATATCCGTAATCCTACCAGTCACCGCTGCTGCCGCCGCAGTTAAGGGGCTGGCCAGTATCGTACGTGAATTAGGGCCCTGACGGCCTTCAAAGTTTCTGTTTGAGGTTGATACGCAGTATTTACCTGCCGGGATCTTGTCCTCATTCATACCTAAGCATGCACTGCAACCTGGTTCGCGCAGTGGGAAACCGGCTGCTTCGAATACTTTATCCAGTCCTTCGGCAATAGCCTGTTCTTGTACTTGTTTAGAGCCGGGTACCACCCAAACGGTAACGTGATCTGCTTTGTGGCGGCCTTTTACAAAGGTTGCTACTTCGCGCAGGTCTTCGATACGTGAGTTAGTACAGCTGCCTATGAATACATAATCAATCGGTTTGCCGATCAATGATTCATCATCGTGCAGGCCCATATAAGCTAACGAGTTAGCATATGATTTTTGTTCTGTCGGATCAACATCAGCCGTAACCGGTACATGCTGTGTTACACCGATACCCATACCCGGATTTGTTCCGTAGGTAATCATCGGCTCAATATCTTCGGCGTTGAAGCTTAACACGCTATCGAACTGTGCATCATCGTCAGAGTAAAGCGTTTTCCAGTAGGCAACTGCTTTATCCCAATCTTCGCCTTTAGGGGCAAATTCCCGGCCTTTAACGTATTCGATAGTGGTATTATCAGGCGCAATCAGTCCGCAACGGGCACCCATTTCGATGCTCATGTTACAGATGGTCATGCGGCCTTCCATACTCAACGAGCGGATGGTATCACCGGCATATTCAACAGCGTAACCGGTACCACCGGCTGCCGTGGTTTTAGAGATGATGTACAGGATAATATCCTTAGCACCAACACCGTTTTGCAGTTTGCCGTTCACCTCAATCTTCATCCTTTTAGGGCGCGATTGAAGCAGGCATTGTGTAGCCATAACCTGTTCTACCTGCGAGGTACCGATACCAAACGCAATAGCACCAAAAGCACCATGGGTTGAAGTATGGCTATCGCCGCAAACGTAAGTACCGCCCGGGCGGGTTATGCCCAGCTCGGGGCCAATTACATGTACAATACCCTGGTAAGGGTGGCCTAAACCGTAAAGCTCAACACCAAACTCAGCACAGTTTTTAGTCAGCATATCAACCTGGTAACGCGAAAGCTCTTCCTTAATGGGTAGGTGCTGGTCCCAGGTTGGCACGTTATGATCTGCTGTGGCAACAGTTTGTTTTGGCCTAAGTACAGGCAAACCGCGTTTACGCAAACCATCAAAAGCCTGCGGACTGGTTACCTCGTGTATAAAATGGGTATCGATATATAAAATATCCGGAAATCCTTCCTTACTGCTCACCACGTGGGCGTCCCAAATCTTATCGAATAATGTATTTCCCATAATTGAAAAATTTGTCATTGCGAGGAACGAAGCAATCTCGTCGCTTTTATAGCTTTCGACGAGATTGCCACGCTGCGCTCGCAATGACAAGTTATGTATTTATTTTTAAACCTTTTCTTACTCCCTCTCTTTTGGAGAGGGCTGGGGAGAAGTTTTAGCTAATGCTTTCTACAGCCTGGTTCTCAGGGCGTAAGCTGCGTACAGTTTTACCTGCCTGCCATAATTCGCTGTCGCGTAATTCTTTTAATTCTGCATCCAGTTTCTCGCGGTAATCTGGTTGGCTATTTGAGTCGATAGAACGTTGAGATTCTTTACCGGTAGCAACGCTTTCGTAAAGTTCTTCAAACACTGGTTTAGTAGCATCACGGAATTTTTTCCACCAGTCTAAAGCACCACGTTGTGCAGTAGTAGAGCAGTTGGCATACATCCAGTCCATCCCGTTCTCAGCAACCAATGGCATTAATGATTGGGTAAGCTCTTCAACAGTTTCGTTGAATGCTTCAGAAGGCGTGTGGCCTTTGCTGCGTAATACATCGTATTGTGCAGCGAAGATACCCTGGATACAACCCATCAGCGTACCACGCTCGCCTGTTAAATCACTGAATACTTCTTTTCTGAAATCTGTTTCGAACAGGTAACCGCTACCTACAGCAATACCCAGGGCAACAACTCTTTCCCATGCACGGCCTGTAGCATCCTGAAAGATAGCGAAGCTTGAGTTTAAGCCGCGACCTTGCAAAAACATACGACGTAATGAAGTACCAGAACCTTTAGGTGCTACCAAAAATACGTCAACATCTGCAGGAGGAACGATGCCGGTTTGCTCTTTAAAAGTGATACCGAAACCATGAGAGAAGTATAATGCTTTACCCGGAGTTAAGTGTTTTTTAACAGTTGGCCACAATTCAATCTGTGCAGCATCGCTTAATAAGTAGCAATAGATAGTTCCTTTTTCAAGGGCTTCTTCAATTTCGAAAAGGGTTTCGCCCGGTACAAAGCCATCACTTACAGCTTTATCCCATGATTTTGAACCTTTACGCTGACCAACGATAACATTGATACCATTGTCTTTTTGATTTAGCGCCTGGCCTGGCCCCTGAACT
>CAHJXH010000141.1 GCA_903644075.1 Sphingobacteriaceae bacterium
GATTGCCTGATAGTATAATGGTAGTACGACGGTTTTTGGTACCGTTTGTCTAGGTTCGAATCCTGGTCGGGCAACAACAAAAGAGTTCGGATTTTAGTTTTTCGTTTCAGCTTACTGATAGAGAAATTGAAATCCGAATTGTTTTTTAATAAGGTTGCTAAGAAAGTTCGAAATTGATCCGCCGCGAGGCGAACGAAATCCGAAATAAAAATGCCTCAACAATTTAACCCGGTTAAACTATTCTCAGGTTCAGCAACGGTAGCGCTTGCTAATAAAATAGCAGAAGCCTACGGACGCGAATTAGGTGATGTTATATTATCACGTTTTAGTGATGGCGAATTTCAACCTCACTTTAATGAATCTGTAAGAGGGGGGGATATCTTCCTGATCCAGTCTACCAACCAACCTACCGATAACTTAATGGAATTACTGATGATGATTGATGCCGCCCGCCGTGCATCAGCCCATTATGTAACCGCAGTTATCCCTTATTTTGGTTTGGCCCGTCAGGATCGTAAAGATAAACCGCGTGTGGCCATCGGCGCTAAATTAGTAGCTAACTTGTTGGTTGCAGCAGGTATTAACCGTATTATGACCATGGATTTGCACGCAGCGCAGATACAGGGATTTTTTGACATCCCGGTTGATCACCTGGATGCATCGATCATATTTGTACCTTATATAAAGAGCCTTGGTTTAGAGAACCTGACCATCGCTTCGCCTGATATGGGCGGATCATACAGGGCCCGCAGTTTTGCGAAGTTCTTTAATGCAGAGGTTGTAATTTGTGATAAACGCCGTAAGCGTGCCAATGAAATTGAGTCGATGACTATTATTGGTGATGTTACAGGGCAGGATATTGTGCTGATTGATGATATCTGCGATACCGCAGGTACACTGGCAAAGGCAGCCGGGCTAATTATGGAGCGTGGTGCAAAAAGTGTAAGAGCGGTTTGTACACACCCGGTATTATCTGGCAAGGCTTATGAAACGATAGAAAATTCGGCTTTAACAGAACTGATCGTAACAGATACAATTCCGTTAAAACATGTAAGCCCTAAGATTCGCGTATTATCAACCGCAGAGCTTTTTGCCAAGGCAATAACAAACGTAAACGAACACGGCTCAATAAGCCAGTTGTTTGTTGTTTAAAAAAAAGAAATAACCCCTCCTAAATCCTCCCCGAAGGTGAGGACTTTAAGGGAAGATATATAAAGAAATTTCATCAAAGCCCCTCTCCCTTGGAGAGGGGTTGGGGTGAGGTAATTAACAATTAAATAAATAATACAATGAATTCAGTTGCTATTAGCGGTTCTCCAAGAGAGAACGTAGGGAAACGCGATGCCAAAGAGCTGCGCTACCAGGGTTTGGTTCCTGCAGTACTTTACGGAGGTGCTACACAAACTCACTTCTCAGTATTAATTGCTGACATTAAACCAGTAATTTTTACTCCGGAAGTTAACTTTATTGATCTTACTGTTGGTGGTGTTACCACTTCAGCTATCATCAAAGACATGCAGTTTCATCCATTAACAGAACAACTTTTACACGTTGATTTTCTGCAATTGGATCAAAACAAACCAGTTACTATCGAAATTCCAATCCGTTTAACCGGTACTTCACCTGGTGTTAAAATGGGTGGTAAATTGGTACAAAAACTGCGCAAACTGCGTGTTAAAGCTTTACCTAAAGATCACATCAATGATATTGATGTTAGTATCGAAGGTTTAGAAGTTGGTAAATCAGTACGTGTTGCTGAGATTAGCGTTCCTAACCTTACTATCACCAATGCTCCTGAAGATACTGTTGTATCTGTAACCACTTCACGTGCATTACGTCAGGCAGAGCAAGAAGCTGGCAAGAAATAATTTAGTTTGATTGCACCGATTTAGGTGTGATTACACAGATTTTTGGAACAGCGATAAGATTTTCTTATCGCTGTTTTTTTATAGTTTTGATTTTTTGAAGATCATATAATAAAGTGTCATTGCGAGGTACGAAGCAAACTCGTAGCTATAAAGATCGAATAACAATAACAAACAACACCGTCATTGCGAGGTACGAATCAATCCCCGATCTACAGAGCCGCTCTGTATAGTTCGCGATTGCTTCGTTCCTCGAAATGACGTTCTAAAATTATAGGGGGCATGAAGTATTTAATAGTAGGTTTAGGTAACATAGGCCCGGAGTATGCAGATACCCGGCACAACATCGGTTTTATGATATTGGATGAACTGGCCAAACAGGAAGGCCTGAAGTTCTACAACATGCGCCATGCCTATTACACCGAATACCAGTACAAAGGCCGCATGCTTCATTTAATAAAACCTACCACCTATATGAACCTGAGCGGCAAAGCCCTTAATCATTGGATGAAGGAGCTGAAAATTCCCCAGGAGAATGTGTTGGTGTTGGTTGATGATATTGCCTTACCATTAGGTACCCTGCGCCTCAAACCCAAAGGCAGCGCCGCCGGCCATAACGGCTTAAAACATATTGAACTCACCTTAGGCAATAATAACTATGCACGCCTGCGTTTTGGCGTGAGCGATAATTACCCTAAAGGCCGCCAGGTTGATTATGTGTTGAGTGGTTTCGACGATGATGAAAAGCCGGAATTACCTGCACTAATAGATCGCTCAATCGAAATGATCAAAGCTTTCTCTACCATCGGCACCGAACTTACCATGACTAAGTTTAATAAATAGCTTAACAAAAGCTTAACTATTTATTTAGTTAAATAGTGTTAATTGTTTCTTAGGTAGCAATAATTTGCTTTATTATTGTAACAGGTAATCGCATACCAAATCTAAAACCTAATGAAAACATACCTATCACTATTAACATTGCTATGCCTTGGAATTTGTGCTTCTGCACAATCAACCCAATCTATTAAGGGTGTAATCCTCGATTCTTTAAAGAAACAACCTCTGGGATACGTTACCGTAGCCCTTCGCCATACCAAAACTAATTTACCGGTAAAAAGCACGCTAAGTAAGGATAACGGAAGTTTCGAGTTTACAGGCTTGCCAATGAAATCATACCAGTTAGTGCTGGCTTCCGTGGGTTTTAAAAACAAAGTGATAGATATTGACAGCACCAAGAAAGTGATTAACCTGGGCGAAATCCAAATGTCGGTGTCAACAAATAGTTTGGGTGAGGTAAGCGTAACCGCCGTTCGCCCAATTATTAAGCAGGAGGTTGATCGTATTGCTTACGATGTACAAGCTGATCCCGAAAGTAAGGTAGAGAGCGCCCTGGATATGATGCGCAAAGTGCCGCTGGTTTCGGTTGATGCATCAGATAACATTAAGCTTAAAGGTAACACAGATTACAAGATCCTCATCAATGGTAAGCCATCCTCATTGGTTGCCAAAAATCCTTCGGATGTACTGAAGGCTATGCCCGCCAGTAACATCGAAAAAATAGAAGTGATTACTACGCCGCCAGCCAAATATGAGGCAGAAGGCTTGGCAGGTATCATTAATATCATTACCAAAAAGAATGCGGATCAGGGCTACAATGGTAACTTCAGTACCCGTTATAATACCGTTTGGGGCTTAGGTACTAATCTTAATGCTACTGTTAAGCAAGGTAAATTTGGACTGAATGGCTACGTCGGCTTCAACAGGCAAAACAAACAAACTACAAGTTTCGAGAATACCATCAATACCTTTAAACCCGTTGTATCGTCGGTTACACAAAATGGCACCAATGATAGGGGCAATGGTAAAAACAAATACGGCAGTGCAGAGCTAAGTTTCGAGATTGATTCGCTGAACCTGTTAACCGGTAATGTTGAATCTTACTCTTATGCTGTAGACCAAACCAATAATCAATTCTCCCGTCAGTTTGATGATAGCTCGCTGGTTAATCAAGCTTATCATCTACAAAATGCCAGCAGCAGCCGCTACGCTGGTACCGATTTTGGGCTTAATTACCAGCTAACCTTCGCAGGTCACAAAGATCAGATGCTAACTGCATCGTACAAATACGGTACGTCAAACGCTAAGCAGCTTAACAATTCGATATTCGATCAGCGTTATAACTATGGCATGCCTAATTATAACCAGTACAATAATTCTGGTCAAAAAGAAAACACTATCCAGATAGATTATGTGCACCCCCTAAAAAAGGTTACGATTGAGGCAGGCGGCAAAGCGATTTTCAGGAAAATTTTCAGTGATTTTACCAGCGATACGCTCAACTCAAAAACCAATCAATACGTTAATGATGGCTCGCAGACCAATAATTTCGACTATCAGCAGAATGTTTATGCAGCCTACAATTCGTATCAGGTTAAGCTAGATAAATGGACCGCCAAGGCCGGTTTGCGTTTAGAGCATACCAGTGTTGATGCTAACTTTACTTCGGCAGGCAGTGTGGCTACGCAGGATTATAATAACCTTATTCCCTCAGTATCTATCCAGCGAAGCCTGAAAAGCAGCAGCATTAACTTCGGCTATTCTAACCGGATCTCTCGCCCGAACATCTGGCAGCTTAATCCTTTTGTTGATGCATCGAACCCTAAATATATTAACGTAGGTAACCCCGAACTGCGGCCTGTGGTTAACCATAGTTTCGAATTAAATTATAGTAATTTTTCTAAGGGCTCTATTAACTTCGGTCTTAGCTATTCATACGCCAATAACACGATACAAAGCGTAACCACCATCAGGCCCGATACCGTGAGTGTAACCACTTACGAAAACGTGGGCCATAACAAAAGGCTGGGCGCTAACTTAAACATTAACTATCCTATCACTAAGAAACTGAACCTCAGTATTAATTCGCAACTGATTTATGTATGGTTAACCGGTACTTACAACAACATATTTTATAGTAACAAAGGGTTACAAGGCTATATTTTTGGTAATGCCGGTTACAAGTTTGATAAAGGCTGGCGTGTTGGTGTAGACGGTGGGGTTGATAGCCGCTACGTGCTTTTGCAGGGTAAAGACAATTATTATGTAGGCAGTTCGGTAAGCGCATCGAAAGATTTTTTGAAGGATAAAGCCAATATCGGCGTGTTCATCAGCAACCCCTGGAAAAAGTACCGTACCAACGATAGCTATACCAAAACCGATGAGTTTGAGCAAACTAACTCTAACCAAAACTATTACCGTAACATTGGCTTTAGCTTTACCTATAAATTTGGTAAGCTCAACAGCAGCATTAAAAAGAACCAGCGCGGTATTGAAAATGATGATAGTAGCGGCAGTCGTGGCGGAAATCACTAAATTTGCGGCATGAAAGTATACGGTATAACCAATTGTAATACAGTTAAAAAAGCGCTCGACTGGTTAAAGGCTAATCATGTTGATTATGAATTTCAGGACTTTAAAAAATTAGGCGTTAGCACAGAAAAGCTGCAAGAGTGGAACCAGAAAGCTGGCTACGAGAAATTTATGAACAAACAAGGCCTCACCTGGAAACAGCTTGACCCCGCAGTAAAAGAAAGCGTAAAGGGCGAAGCAGAGGCTTTACCTTTATTACAGCAAAAAACCAGCATGATTAAAAGACCGGTTATTGAAGATAATGGTTTTCTGTACTTTGGCTTTGATGAGAATGTTTATAAAGAACACTTTTTAAAGTAACAGAACTAAAAAGCCATTTTTTCGTTATATAATTGCCTAAGCAATTGTATAACCTGCTGACCATACTTAATGAGATATTTTTCCCTGACCAGTTTGCTACTGGTCTTTTTTGCTGGTATCCAGCTTTGTTTTGCGCAACAAGTAACTAACCAGCCAGAGTTATCTAAGTTTGATAATACCCAATTATTCAGTCCGCTTTTCTATACTAAAAATGGTAATGAGTACCGCGCAGCCAATGGCGAGCCAGGCCCATTATATTGGCAAAACCGAGCCGATTACCAGCTAGCAGTCCATTTAGATGATAAAACCAACGAAGTAAGCGGTACCGAAATATTGACCTATACCAATAACAGCCCACAGAAAATGGACTTTTTGTGGATGCAGCTGGAACAAAATCTGTACAAGTCAGATTCGAGAGGCTCGGCAATGGAAGCTGCTATAGGCAGCCGCAACCATTCTAAAGGAAGAGTGTATGAGGGGTACAATATTAAATCGGTATCGGTAAATAATGTGCCTGTTAAATACCAGGTGATTGATACCCGCATGCAACTATTTCTACCTTCGGCACTGGCGGCAAAAGGTGGTAAAGTATCTGTGAAAATAGAATACTCGTTTATTGTACCCGATTATGGTTCGGATCGTACCGGTGTTCAAGAAACCCGTAATGGCAAAATATTTACGGTAGGGCAATGGTATCCGCGCATGTGTGTGTACGATGACGTGATGGGTTGGAATACCATCCCCTACAATGGCCCGAGCGAATTTTACCTCGAGTATGGCGATTTTGATGTAAACATTACCGCGCCGGCAAACCATATCGTGTTTGCATCCGGCGAATTGCAAAACCCGCAGGATGTTTATACCCCGCTGCAACAGCAACGGTTTGCACAGGCAGCTGCAAGCGATAAAACGGTGATGATCCGTTCGTCTGGCGAAGTGCGGAGTGCCAATTCACGCCCGGTGGGTAAACCAGAATTAACCTGGCATTATAAGATGATCAATGCACGCGATGTGGCCTGGGCCTCTTCGCCCGCGTTTATTGTTGACGCGGCTAAGGTAAACCTCCCTGAGGGGAAACATGCTTTAGCTATATCGGCTTACCCGGTAGAAAGTAAGGGCAACAACGGCTGGGAAAACTCAACAGAATATGTTAAAGCTTCTTTAGAATATAACTCGAATAAATGGTTTCCGTATCCATACCCAACTGCTGTGGCAGTGGCCGGTGTTGTTGGCGGTATGGAATATCCGGGTATTGTTTTCTGCGGATCAAACAGTAATGGTGGTTCGTTATGGTCGGTTAACGATCATGAGTTTGGGCATACCTGGTTCCCGATGATCGTAGGATCGAACGAGCGTTTGTATGGGTGGATGGATGAAGGGTTTAATACTTTTATTAATCAGTTTACAACCCGCGATTTTAACAAAGGTGAATACGCCGAAATGGCTGCCCAGATAGATTGGACCAGCAACAAAGCCCTGCATATATTAAACCCCGAACAGGAGCCGGTAATGAGCACGCCGGATAATATTACCGAAATGCATAACGGTACCCTGTTGTATGAAAAACCTGCCGAAGCCTTAAATATTTTACGCAACCAGGTGCTTGGCGCCGAAAGGTTCGACCTGGCTTTTAAAACTTACATTGAACGCTGGGCATATAAGCATCCAACCCCTGATGACTTTTTCCGCACAATGGAAAATGTATCGGGCGAAAGTTTAAATTGGTTTTGGCGTGAGTGGTTTTTAAATAACTGGCAGCTTGATGTAGCCGTAAGTGATGTGAAATATGTTGATGGTAACCCGGCCAAAGGCGCATTGATCACCATTGATAATTTAGATAAAATGGCTTTGCCGGTAATACTGGAGGTGAAGACCATGAGCGGTAAAACCAACCGCATTAAATTGCCTGTTGAAGTTTGGGCCACGGGAAGTCATTGGGTATTTAAGTATCCTTCCACAGAAGAAATATCGAGTGTAACTTACGATCCCGAACATGTTTTCCCGGATTATAATACCGGTAACAATACCTGGAAACGATAAATATTCCCTTTTTAACAGTGTTGAGGCAATTTGTAACGCATTTTTGGCATTATACATGAAACCTTAAACCCTTAAACTGAGTTATACCTGTATATTTACTGCCATGAAGTTTACCATCTTACTCGCAATACTATTTTGTTTTATCATCACAACATCTTACGCCCAAACCCTGCGCGGTACGATAACAGAAACCGGCACCCGTATAAAGCTGCAGGATGTGTTTGTGAAAAATACTGCTAACAAACAGTTAGCACTTTCTGATAAAAACGGAAAATTTGTAATCTCTGCTGAAGTTGGTAACCTTATTATTTTCTCATCACCCGGTTATGTTTCTGATACCTTATATGTAATAGATCTTAAAACGAAAGATATACAGCTTGCTTTACAATCTATCGCCCTGCGCGAGGTAAATGTAAAAGCTAATGCCAAATTCGATCCCCGGTCAGAATATCCCGAAGTATATGAGCGAAGCAAGGTGTATGTAATGTCGCCAAGCAGTTGGTTTGGTAAATCTGGTAAAGATGCCCGCCGTTTAAAACATTACTTTAAACACGAAGCCGAAGAACGCAGCGTAGATTCGGCCTTTAGCCGTGCCTATGTAGGTAGCCTGGTGCCGTTAAAAGGTGATCAACTGGAGGATTTTATGACCATGTATCGCCCAACCTATGCGTTTTTACGCAATAACCAAGGCGAGTCGATGGCTGTTTATGTAAACGACAGCTACAAAAAATGGATGGCATTACCTCCCGAAAAGCGTAAAGTACAGCACTTGAATACGGTGATAACTCAATAAAGAGATTCAAGAATCAAGAGACAAAAATCAAGATAAAAAAAGGCTGCGAGGTAATCGCAGCCTTTTTTTTATGTTTTTACATCCCTCCCCGGAGGATAATAGCCCATGATTAGACAGGTTGTTTACAGGAAGCGAGGGGGAATGTGCGATCCCTCCCTTGGGAGGGTGTAGGGAGGGGTTTGTGCGATTTGCTTAGCAAACTTAACCCCTCCCTGCCATTACACTACCCTCCGCACCCCTCCCGTGGGGAGGGAATTTTGTAAAGCTGTCTAATCATGCGCTATTATTCCTCAGAGGGGGCGCGGTGGGATTGTGTGAGGGCAGGGGTGGGTTTTAGAGCGATAAACATTATGCCAAACAAATTTCACCTTCATTTAGTATTTAATTAAATGAAAATGAAGCGATTAATAACAACGATGAGCCTCTTGATGGTGCTGGTTGGTGCCATTGCTCAGAATAGGATCTCAGCAGATTATTATACTAAGATCAAAGACTTTAATCTGTCGAAATTGTGGCATGCCGATTCGTTACACATGCAGACTACCGGTTACACAATAGCCTTTCCCGAACCATTGGGTTTTATAGGCGATAAATATCAGCGATTTTATATTCATTATACCTCAGTTACCAGCGATAGCAAAAATCCGTATAGGTACATAGTACACGGCAAAACACGTGTTAAAAATAATATTTGCCCTTTTACCGGTACAATAACAATAGTAAAGGCGGTGCAGCTTAAGTCTGTTGAGGCCGGTTACAAGCAAGGTAAGGTTATTTGCAAGGTGGATTTTAAAGAAGATAGCAGGCTTGCCGAAAGCGGGGAAATAAAAGGAACGCTTACCACCTTATTTTATATTAATAAAAAAGGGCAAATACTTTATGATACGCTTGATACAATAAGCGATAGTTTCTGTAATAACCAGTGTGAGGCCGTATGGACAGATTATGTAACCCAGAGAGCTAAGAAATGTAACTGGGGCGATTTTAGAATCCCTAATAGCGGCGGCCTGGATAGCGGAGCGGGCGAGTTTAGGGTTAGTACTGAATATCAGAAAAACGGCTGGGATAATTACACAAAGGCTTTTAGCGATAATACAGATGAAGCTAAAATCGCCCAAAAAGAAGAAGCCAGAAAATGGTGGGATTTTTAGAGGCAAGAACCATGAGACAATAATCAAGATCATAGAAAGGCTGCAATAATAGCAGACTTTGTTATTTGTAATTTTCCTTTGTTAGGCTAATCATTTCTATATTTAGCAATACATATAGAAATTTAAACTTTGCATTTTCCTGTAGATATTGTAATTGGTAAAGCACACATCCCCATACATTTTGTGTGTGAGACTTTGGCGTATGCTATTGGTTATCGTTATTATACCTATCTGCGAAAACATGAGCGGGATACAATCAGCGATCATAACCGAATTATAATTTTTGTTGGTGCGGCTTTGGGTGGCTTTCTGGGGTCTCATATTTTGGGTGTTTTAGAAAAGCCCGATTTGCTTGGCCAAATGGATTGGATTTATTTTATGGGTAACACCACTATTGTAGGTGGGTTATTGGGCGGGCTGATAGGGGTAGAGTTGGCCAAAAAGCAAATAGGGGTTACCACTTCATCAGGCGATTTGATGGTTTACCCGCTAATATTAGCTATGATAATTGGCCGCACAGGTTGTTTTTTAGCCGGATTAAAAGATGGTACATACGGCACAGCCACATCATTGCCATGGGGTATTAATTTTGGCGATGGCATTTACAGGCATCCTACCAACCTGTACGAAATACTGTTCTGGATCTGTTTATGGATCATCTTATTGCTTATAGAGCGTAAGCATCAATTTGCCGACGGCTACAAATTTAAATTGCTGATGGTAAGCTACCTGCTGTTCCGTTTTGCCGACGAATTTATTAAGCCCGATTATTTTTTCCGTTTCGGATTATCTTCTATACAATTAGCCTGTATCGCCGGGATTTTGTATTATTATAAAGTGTTTATCTACCCATCTAAAATAACCACCATCTATGCCTGAGCGCCCGTATATCTATTATGATTTTACTATAAGTGTCTGTTCAACCTGTTTACGGCGTGTAGATGCCAAAATTGTGTTTGAAGATACCAACGTATACATGCTTAAAACCTGCAGGCTGCATGGTTTTGAGAAAGTGCTTATAGCTACCGATATTGAATATTACAAAAACTGCCGCAATTATGCCAAGCGCAGCGAGATGCCGCTTAAGTTTAATAAAGAAACCCATTATGGCTGCCCTTATGATTGTGGCCTGTGCCGCGATCACGAGCAGCACTCGTGCCTAACCGTTGTAGAGGTAACCGACCGTTGCAACCTGGCCTGCCCAACCTGTTATGCCATGTCGTCGCCACATTACGGTCGGCATCGTACGTTGGAGGAGATTGAACAGATGCTGGACGTAATAGTAGAGAATGAAGGCCAGCCGGATGTAGTGCAGATAAGTGGCGGCGAACCAACAGTACACCCCCAATTTTTTGAAATACTGGATATAGCCAAGCGCAAGCCCATTAAACACCTGATGCTGAATACCAATGGCATCCGCATAGCTAAGGATGAGCAGTTTGTAAAGCGCCTGGCCACTTATATGCCGGATTTTGAGATTTACCTGCAGTTCGATTCCTTTAAACAGGAAGCGCTCGAAAAGCTAAGGGGTGAAGACCTGCGCGAGGTAAGAATGAAGGCAATTGAGAACCTTAACAAATATAATCTATCGACTACGTTGGTGGTTACCCTGCAAAAGGGGTTGAATACCGACGAGATAGGCAAAATTATAGAGTACGGATTGCAGCAACGCTGTGTACGCGGCGTTACCCTGCAGCCTACCCAACAGGCAGGGCGACTCGAAAACTTTAACCCGGCGACAGACCGCTACACCATGACCGAGGTGCGTAGCGCTATTTTAGAGCAGACCAATATTTTTACACCCGAAGACCTGCTGCCGGTGCCATGTAACCCCGATGCCCTTGTTATGGGTTACGCCCTTAAAATAGGCAGTAAAGTATTCCCGCTTACGCGGATGATAGATCCTAATGAGTTGCTGGATAATTCGAGAAATACCATTGTGTATGAGCAGGACGAAGTGTTGAAGAAACATTTACTGCACATGTTTAGTACCGGTAACTCGGTTGATGTGGCTAAAGAGCATCTACACTCCATTATGTGTTGCCTGCCAGAAATTGATGCGCCTGGTTTAAGCTATGATAATTTGTTCAGGGTAATTATTATGAACTTTATTGATGCGCAGAACTTTGATGTGCGGGCCATCAAAAAATCGTGTGTGCACATTGTGAATAAGGATCTGAGTATTATCCCTTTCGAAACCATGAATATGTTTTACCGGGATGATAAGGCAGGATACCTGGAAATGTTAAGAAACGAAATTCCCGTATGATGACAGATGATAAACCCAAAAAACGCATTCCCGATTGGGCTGTATTAGCAGGCAATTTGGCCTTGTTTGCTGCTTACACAATTTGGTGCGTAAGTAATAATGAAGATGGGTGGTTTGTTATTGGCTTGTGGCAAGCGGGTATTTGTACCTTGTTAGCTTTATTACAAAGGCGATGGGTGTGGTTTTTGGCAGCCTTGCTTATTGTGATAATTGGTTTTGCCACTTGTGTTAATACATTTCATTTAGATACTAAATAAATGAGCGGGCAGGGTAAACAAAAAAGAACTTATACTGATCTAACCATTTTAGGAGTTAACCTTTTAATATTTGCCATATATACAGGATTGGGGTTACAGGGCAATAGTGATGGCTTAATAACCTCTTTTTTTATAGCCGTATTTCATTTTGTGATATGTTGTATAATGGCGATAGCGGTACGCAGGTGGTCATGGTTTTTAGCTGGTGTGCTAATCATAATTATTGGTTTGGGCACATGTGCTAATAGCGTCAAGATATAATACATATAAGAACTGCCCTTATTTAGTTAATAAGGGCAGCTTATGTTGTATGATTCTTAATACCTGTTCTCTTTCCCAATCGGCAAATCCCTGCGCGACCATTCGCTCCACGAGCCTACGTATAGTTTAGCACCCGGCAAGCCTGCATGTTCGAGGGCTAGCAAGGTATGGCA